>NZ_NDHW01000033.1 GCF_002251945.1 Pseudanabaena sp. SR411 | reverse complement strand
GTAACCTCTATTTCCTCTATCTTGCCAGCATTAGACCCTTCATTTCTGCTCTCGTCATAGAGTTCTGAGCCTCTCTCTGGCAAAACATCCAGTTTTCGGCGCGGGATCTTCTTCCGTTCCACTAATCCTAGTGGAACAAACACTTGCTCAACATGATAGGTAATATTCTCTCCCTTGGTCATCGGGTTTGATGTGAGTTGAAATCCTTCTTCTAACAACCTCCGATGGCTTACTTCCTGCCAATTGATATTCAGAGTTGCAGGAAGCTGAGAGAGTAGTTTCTCCCGAATTTCCTCAAGTACCGACCGATCCCATTGGTCTCCAATTGTGATGTTTTTACCTTCACCTATAATGGTGTTGTATTTCCCAATTTGGACAATAATGTTTTGCCCGTCTTCTGTTTGTCGCCAACATTCCAATACAGAGCTATCTCCCTCAGTCTGCTTAAGAGCATTTTCTACAATTTCTAAAATTGAGAGTATTTCTTCTGTGGTTGGCATAGGACGAAGCATTCAAGGATGTAAATCATATTTTCTCTAGTATGCCCTAATCTTTTGAGCAATCAGCTTAGTGGTGTAGAGAAGTCTGGTAACTCACATTATTTCCTAATCTTAATCTAAATACTAGTTGCTAAAGCAGTGATAAATTGCTACGAGACTTATCCAGCAAGGATTTATGATGATTGATTAGAAAAGCATATGAAAAGCTTACTCAGAAATACTTTGAGTGGCTTATCCCTCGTAAACAGTCTACTGCTTTCACCTAATGCTCACGAATCTTTACATATGATTTATATTATTTCATTTTGCAACGCGATGTGCAACTAAGAAAGTGCAAAAAAAACTCACAGCCGAGAGTGTTAGAAAATAGGGCTAATGCGATTAGCGGTGAGAATTATGTTTTCTATGGAATATTTTATCATTGCGGTATTTTGTAAGATCGATGAACTGCTCAAAGAAATAACTGTAAGCCAGAAAGCTAGAGCCAAAGGGTTTGAGCCAGCCTTAAGCGATAGTGAAGTGATAACGATGGAAATCGTTTCTGAGTATCGAGGAATAGAAACCGACATAGGGATCTGGCAATATTTTCGCAATCATTGGAGAGGATGGTTTCCCGCATTAAAAAGTCGCACCACCTTCGTCCGGCAAGCCGCCAATCTGTGGCAGTACAAAGCGATGCTACAAGAAAAACTTGTTTCTGAGTTGGGGGCTTTAGACGATGACGTGCATCTGATTGATGGAGTGCCAATACCTCTGTGTTACCTCTGTCGTTCATCCCGTTGTCGTAGCTTTGAAAATATTGCAGACTATCGTTACTGTGCAGCCAAGGACATGCATTACTATGGCTTTCATGGGCATGTTCTCATTAGTGGTAGCGGTGTAATTACGCAGTTTGCACTTACTCCTGCTAATGGCGATGAACGAGAAACTCTCTGGGATTTAGTCTCGAGTATTCATGGTTTCCTGATTGGTGACAAAGGCTATCTTAGTCAACCTCTTAAGCAAGAATTACAGACCTTTGCTGTTGATTTACAAACGGCTCTGCGCTCGAATATGTATGATTCTCGTCCTCGTTGGTGGGTGCGTTTGATTGTCAAGGTGCGGCGTTTGATTGAAACTGTCATTTGTCAGTTAGTTGGGCGTTTTCATCTTGATAAGGTTTGGACTAGGGGTATTTGGCATCTTTCTAGTCGGCTTAATCGGAAAATTCTTGCTCACACTCTTTGTTTTTGGCTCAATCGTCACTCCCTTCATCCTTTACAGTTTGAAGCTTTGGTTGATTCCTAATTCTTAGTTGCACGTCGCGTTTTGCACTTAATATCCTAATCACCCAAAGTGTGGGTAAAATATAGCGTTGTTGCACAAATAAGCCAGTCTCTACAAGGGTTTCAGCGATTGGAATCCAGAAAAACGTATTTTTATGAAGATGCATAGCCTCAACTCCCAAATGTGTAAGGATTTGATCATGCAACAAAGCCGTAAATTATTATATGGTAATTATTATATGGTAAAATTTTGGAATCTTGAAATTGCTAACTGTGGCAATCCATGAAACGTGGAGATTGAGAAAAATTCGAGTGGCTAATATTACCTGAAAGAGCAGTAAGTAATGAATAAGCAACTAGATGAAACTTTAGAGCGACTCGAAAGGATCATCCAAGATCTCAGACAAATGCTTAGATCAAATAGGCTAGACATTAGCCTTATTGATCAATTTAAACTTAATTTTGATTCATTACTGTCAGTGTTTTCGAGTTTAGAAGTAGATCATGATCTGAACCAAACTCGCCAAGTTTTATGGATGGTTGCAAGATTTGTAAATCAAGAAATCGATCATCATAACAACCCCATTGAGACATGCTTTTTAGCAGTTTGTTCGTTATGTGGAGAATCAGATATACGTATTACTCAGAGCGTAGGAAAATCAACGCGACCTGAACAAGTTGAGCGAGTGTTAGTTGCTGCTAAAGAACATATTTTAATGATTAAAGTACATTACGAGCGTCTTAGCAACGCCAGCAGTTGCAAGCGCGAAACTGAAATTTTTTCAATCAAGGATCATTCTGATAAACCTAGAGTGAAACGGATTGAGGAAGAAACCCCTTGGGAAACCTTGACTGCTGACATTCGAGATAGCTTTCTTCGAGAAGGCAAGCATAAAGTTTCTTACCAAATTTACCCACTTCAGGAGTGATACATGGAAGAATTGGTGGCTGAAATCGTAGCATCTATACTGAATATTGTTGTTGAGGTAGCCTTTGCATTTTGGGTTGACATCGTCACTTTGGTTTCTGCTAGCTTATTGACCTGGATTCAGACTGATTTAGGAGCTTTGGTTGCAGCATCTGTTAGAGATGCGTTTTTTGTTCTTGGAACAATCACACTTGCAACGTATGACTCTATTAAAGAATCTTGGAGTGAGCTCCGCCGATTTTTGATAGAGGCATTGATTGAATTTGAGCAGTCTTCTTCTAGATCTTGGACTAGACGTTTCACGACCACATTGCTTAGGGTTTTGGAATCTGGACAACTGAAACTTATTAAACGCGAAATAGAAGAAGAGGTGGATTGGGATCATTTACCTCCAGAAATTCGCGCTGCTTGGTGGAATTCTGCTCAGAAATCACACAAAGTAGATTTTATTGAAGTCCGTGATAAGGAAATTCAGACTCTTGCCCACTAGCTACCTGTGAGAATTTATATGTTGTTGTATACAGATGTACTCCGAGCAGCTCTTGCTTTGACAATAGCTGCAGTTACTGCGATAATTGCCCTCTGGCATAAAATTATCGATTGGGCACAAGACAGCCTTTTCCCTTGGATTGAAAAGAATCTACCATCAATTTTGTCCACCGTGAAGAATGCCTTTGCTTGGGTAGATGAGAAGGTTATTGTTCCGTTCCGACGGGTAGTAAAGAAAGCGTGGGAAATGCTTCGACAATATCTACTAAAGACTACAATTCAATTTGATCGGCAGACTACAAGTACGTGGACTAAGCGAATTACTTCTTTTGTAATTGAAACACTAACATCGCAATCTCCGACCGTTAAGAAGGTTGAATCAGTAGAAGAAGTAGATTGGGATGATTTACCCGACGATGTTAGAAATGCTTGGATGAAAAATGAACGGCAATCTATGACGATTGATGTTACAGCAATCCGTGATCAGCAAATCGAGACCCTGGATATGACGAACTAGGGTTGGTAATTTCATAACAATGTGGAGAGGTTAATATGAAAATTGAGTCCTCGATATGGACAGGAGCTAAGATATTGCTGGCTGTCGCTGGACTAGCTATGATCGTCTTGGGGTTAAATTACATTGCTGATCAAGGGGATACTAAAGCTCAATCAGTAATTGACACTTGGGTGAATCAAAGGCTAGTGGATGCCCTAGGTAGAAAACTTGATCAACCTTCCCAAATGGTACGAGATGCTCTCCAGAATCCAGCTAACTCTCCATTATCAGACCAAATTGCGCAGTTAGTGCGCTCAGTGAGCCTAACATTTGAGCGCCAATCTTCATCAAGGGTTCAAATTAAGCTTGATCTACTTTATACAGATGATACGATTTTCTCGACCGCAATTGAGACAGACTGGGATGAGTTACCTGCTATGGTGCGTAAAGAGTTTTTGCAAACTGGCAACCAAACAGTCCGTCGAATCTGGAGTTTATTTCCTAACCGTTTATCTACATGAAGGAGACATCTTGTGAGTCAAGACCTTATTAAACTTGCGATTGGTGCGGCAGTTCTTGCAGGTGGGACGTATATTGCCTGGCGATTTCGCCATCAATTGCGCGAAAAAGTTGCTGCTTGGTTGCGAAATCATAACTTAGAAAAGTCTGCTTTAATGGAAGTTTTATTGGTTTGTGATCGTATCGCTGGGTCAATTAATCAGTTTTCTTGCAAAGTTTTCGCCATAACTCGACAAACGGGAGAGCAGAAAATTTCAGAAGAAGTGGTGTCCTTGGATACGCTCAAAAAAAGTGATCCCGATGTTTATGCGCTGTTAGAAAACCGTGGATACGCTCGGAAAAGCATTTTACAACAAGTTAAATAAGGAAAAAGACAATGCCAGTAAATTGGAAAAAGATAGACGATTCCAAAAAACCATCTCAGGAAAAGGCGATTCCTAAATTGGAAGCACCTGAAATGCAACAACTAGAGACGTTTTTGCCCAAGCAACCGCAACGATGCTTAGCAGATTTGATTGTCTCGGAGTCGATTCTTGATCAGATTCAGACAACTTTGAATCGAATTCTGCATCACGATACGCTATATAACACTTGGAACTTAAAGAAAATTGATCCGCAAGGACGTCGCACTGCCATCAACTTTTTTGGTCCGCCTGGCACGGGAAAAACCTTTTGTGCTGAAGCGATCGCACATCATTTAGGGAAATCGATCATCACCGTTAACTACTCTGAAATTGAGTCAAAATACGTCGGTGAAACCCCTAAGAACATCACGGCTGCCTTTAAAAAAGCACAGGAAGCAGATGCAGTTCTATTTTTTGACGAAGCCGATTCGATTTTAGGCAAGCGACTGACCAATGTGACTCAGAGTGCTGATCATGGTGTGAACATAAGTCGCTCTGTGATGTTGCTGCAACTGGATGACTTTGATGGGGTTGTCATCTTTGCATCCAACTTGCCCGAAAACTATGATGGTGCTTTCGTTCGGAGGATTCTAGCACATATTGAATTTGAACTACCTGATGAAGCTTGTCGATTTAGGCTATGGGACTACCTATTGCCTGATCAAGTCCCCCGCTCTCAAGATGTCAGTGCTAAATGGCTAGCAACCCAATCAGAGGGCTTGTCCGGAGGGGATATTCTTAATGTTGTCAAGTTAGCAGCAAGTCAGGCGGTTGTCCGTTCCGGAGATCAATGGCAAGTTTTTCAATCTGATTTTCAGGCGGCGATCAATCAAGTTCGTCGGGGCAAAGAAAAAGTGGGGGTTGTCTCAGCCCAGAATGCTCCACCCATGATCAGAGAAACTATTCTATCCCCAGATGAATTGTCTCCAGAATTACGCGATCGCTATGAAGCAAGTGTCTTACAGCTATCGGCAAATACCCCTGAGTTAGATGCTTAGGGACTTAAGAAAACATTGATAAGGCTATTCATTGCAGGTTTGCTTTTCCATTTTCTACGCAATAAGCTAAAAATCTAAGAACCCTGATTCCTCGTATTTCATTAATGAGGAGTTTGAATTTTCGCTAACCCAAACAGTCATATAGGGGGCAAACGGGGAATTAGGAGAAAATCGTGCGCTAAGCCTGAAACCATTTCTCAGAGACACTTCTACGGGTATAGCAACGATTCGTGTAAAACTGTATCATGACAAGCTTAAAAGCAATATATAGCAATACTTTCAGCGATTGATTTGAGAAAGGTGCATGAACATTTTTACATTTTAACTAAAGTGATAGGCTCTATAAGGGGTAGATACAGGATAAATGCAAAAACCTGCAAGATGATACTGAAATCTATACTATGAGACGATTTTAAAATATTAAATTTTCGCTGTTTTCGTGCTAAAAGCTTACGAAAGAATGAGCCTTTGAGGGCTATCTTGCAGGTTTTCGGGCGTATCCTATAGCTACCCTAAACACTTTTTTGATCGATCAGAAACCATTAACCTACTTTTTCGTGCCAATGCTACTCAACTCACCTATTCCAGCTTTTCCGATGCCTTTAGAAAAGCCCGTTTTGCCGCAATCTTATTCTTACGATTGGTATAACGCCTAAAACTTCTGACATCTCGATGTCTTGTCAACTCCATCGCCAAAGATGGATCTAACTCATACTTCACAATCAAATTCGTCGCAAACGTATGCCTACCCCGATGCGAATGCAAATCAATCCCCGTCTTCTCCGCCAGATCGTCCATCACATGTCGAATCCCCCAATAGGTCAACCGCTTGCCCTGACTACGATTAGAACAAGATACAAACAAAGGACTTTCATTCGATAACTCCCCTTCTTGCTCCCTCCGCCAATCCAAATAAGCATCCAAATCCTGAATACCCAACTTCGTCAAAGGTACTTCGCCCTTACTATCCCATTTTGCCTCCTTAATCACCAATTCCCCATTCACATAATCCTCAACATTCAGACGACAAACCTCCTCCGCCCTCAACCCATGCAACAATACCGAAAACAAGGCCCGATCGCGCAACATCATTTTGCTCAAGGAGATCGCCTCATAAATCCTCAACACCTCTTCATCTTCCAAATCCTTAACCACTGGATCTGGCAATCTCTCCTGCTGAATGCCAATTGTCGGATCAGCCGTTACATATTCTGAAAGCAACATCCATCGATAAAATGATTTCAGAGTTCGCAGCACTCGATTCACTGAACTCAACGCCAACTCACGCTCTATCAGTAAAAAAGTTTTAAATTGTGTCACTTTACGCCGACTCACATCCACCCAAGCTAGATCGCACCAATCCATAAATGTCCGCAAGTCCGCTTGATAAGCCTTACGACTCTTCGGCTGCAAAGACCTTGATGCTAAAAACTCATCAACCCTTGATTGGCGTAGGTCTGTAGTAGCGATCGCTTTTGGCGGTTTACCATAAACAACTAAAACTGGCTCTGGTATTGACATAGCAATTAGTCTTTAGCCCCTGATCACGATAAGGGGCTTGCGAAGAAATAAGATACCAAAGATTATAGAAATAGGGATATAAAATTCTTGTTTTCAATTTATATAGGACTAAGAGAGTGATTTTCAGCGATGAAATCAAAGCCACAGTTAAAGA
>NZ_NDHW01000032.1 GCF_002251945.1 Pseudanabaena sp. SR411 | reverse complement strand
CTACAATCTATAAAATAGGTAGTCTGATTCGTAATCAGCAGGTCGTGAGTTCAAATCTCATCATCGGCTTATTTTTCGTGTTTAAAAATACTCAAAAAGCCTTGCAATGCAAGGCTTTTTGAGTTATGAAATTAAAATAATCATACCTAATACTACCCAATACTACCTAATCGACACCCTTTTTTTAGTCCTGATTTTAGTCTAAACATAATTATGACAATGGAAATTGACGGGAAAATTGCTCAAGCCAATGGGAGATTAAAAGCTGCAAAAGTCGGAGTAAAAATAGAAAGGCAAGGCGAAAAACTGTGGTTACGCGGCACATTTCCGCCCAAACCAAACTCACAATTTGAAAACCCTAGACAGCAAAAATTTGCCTTGGGGCTTCATGCAAACCCACTAGGCATAAAACTAGCCGAAGCTGAAGCCCGAAAAATTTCCGCCTTGCTAGACTGCAAAGAATTTTCATGGCAGCCATACTTGAAAGCCAAAGCCCCCGCAATAACTTGTGGTGAATGGGTGGAGAAATTTGAAAAAGACTATTTTACAAAGCGCGATCGCAATCCCAAAACAGAAACCACATGGCGAAAGAATTATTTAGAAGTGTTGAAGCGTCTCCCAGTCGATGAACCATTAGCAATCGAAGTATTAAAAAACCTAATTTTAGGAACTACGCCCGATACTCGTAGCCGCCAAAATTACGCGATGGTTTGCAATGCTTTAGCCAAATTTGCCAAATTAGAGGCAGATTTCTCGCTCTACAGTGGCAATTATTCACCACGCAAAGCAACTCCTAGAGACTTGCCAACCGATGAAGCAATTCAAGAGGCATATTACAAAATACCCAACCCTGCTTGGCAATGGGTGTATGGAGTAATTGCAACCTATGGGGTGCGTCCCCATGAGGTATTTTTGCTTGATTTCGCAGACATACCGATCGCAACTGTAACCGATGGCAAAACAGGAGCAAGGCGCGTATGGGCTTGTTATCCCGAATGGGTGGAAACTTTCAAAATAAAAAACGTTTGCTTACCCTCAGTCACAGGCAAAGCAAACGTTAATTTAGGAGAAAGAGTTAGCAAGGCTTTCAAACGTTACGGGATTCCATTCAAGCCTTATGATTTGCGCCATTGTTGGGCAGTGCGATCGCTAGAGTTTGGGCTTGATATTTCCCTAGCCGCCCAACAAATGGGACATAGTGCAAAAGTTCACAGTGATTTGTATCACCACTGGATAAGCGATCGCCATCATCAAAAAGCATACGATGCACTGATGAACCGAAGCGATCGCCCAAAACCACCAATCAATGAAATTTTTCACGCAAAGCCTGAGTAACCAATTCCTCAACTCGTTTAATTGAGGCTTGAAAAGACTCCATACGAGCATCAACAATTTGGCGCACAGAATCCGTCGTGACAGTGTTGCGATTTAACTTTTGTTCTAAAGCCTCATTGTTTGCTAAAGATACTGAGTGGATAGCACTTAGCTTTTCATTTTGTGCAGCTTGAGAGCGTTCTAGGCTATCGATTCGAGTGTCAAGATGATCCACCTTTACATCAAGGCGATCGAATTTGTTGTCAATGCGATCGTTCTCAGCACTCGCGAGCATTTTTCTAAAAACTTTAAAAATTTTGTCTAGCATTGCTTCCAACCAAAAAAACAAATGTTGTGGCGATCGCCTATATGCCATAGGGATTTAAAGTCACGTCAAACTCTAGCAAATCTAATTTCTTGGAGGTAGCAGGGGGAACCCATTGCCACACTTCGACAAATAGCCCTTGATGATATGCAATAGGTTGAAACCTCAAATAGTAACTACCTAAATCAGTCTGCATATCAAAATTTAGCTGTTCATCAAAGCTTACAAAGCGACTACCCCCTTTAACCCCACCCGTGAACTGTTGCCACAAGTAGCCAGCTTTACGCCATTTGCGCCGCTTAATATCGGTGACCTTAATAGCTATGTGAGCAGATGAGAGAAGAATAGGAATAAGAATTGCATCAACGCGACCTACTCCTATATTGAAGCTAGTCACGCTGATCCAACTCATTTTTGTTCTTCTCCTTCATCATCATCAATCTCATCGTATTCACCACCAAGGGCATACTCGATCGCCGCCTCAAAGGAAACAGTTTCGAGCAACCCCGATCCTGCACGCTGAACCACACACTGAGAGCCATCAAAATCTACAGGCAAGGAGCCATTAAGAATGTCGTGAAAGCCCTCATCACAAGGAAGCATAATAAGGCGGCGCTCGATCATACAACTGTCGCCCAATCCGCAGGTGTAACAAGTCCCGAATATCGCCTGAAGGTGTCAGGGATAGAGCCATCCTTAGAAGGATCAAAGAAAGTAGTTGAAGAAACTGAGGTGGCTGAAGCACCCTTTCCACTAGTAGTAATGGATTGGACATGAGGGGGCTTAGGAAAACTCGCACCAAATACTAAGTCTTGTTCTTGCCCAGTCGCTTCGATAATTCCCAAAGCAGCAAAATTAGTCCCTAACTTTGCTTTTTGAGCCTTTCTCATACCCCAAGCATATTTAATCCCGTTGATCGTCACGTAGACAGGGATTTGAAAAGTAGATTTAGATTTTCTACCATTCGATTTGGCTTTGACGATATCCCACCCTGCTGCAATCGCAGCCGTGATCGCTGAAGGAGCGATAAAGCTGGAATTAGTACCAGTGGCAAAAGTTTTGGAGGCTCTTTTGGGCTTTGGATGATTTGCTTTAAAAATCAAACCAGTAACAGGGGTAGAAGCATCAAGAGTTTGATGTCCTAAAACAGTTCCCTTAGAGGCTTCGAGGGTTGTGCGAAAACCATATTTATGATCCGCGTAAGGGGCTTCAAGCCCCACATAAACTAAACGACTTGTTGTCATATTAATTGCCTAAAAATAAAGGTTTGCTAGAAAGGCTGACTAGAAAAGGCTCTAGGAGAAAGCTCTAGGCAGTGACAGCCGTTGTGGCAGCTTTATTCAGAGGTGCGCGGCTGTTGAATGAATAAGTAGAAGAAACGTAGAAATCACCTGTAGCAGTATCTACAGAAGGAACGCCCGAAATAGGTTGTGGGTAACTGGCTAGCTTTGTAGTATTTGCAACGTTCGCATTAAAGGTTTCTTGAGCCGCCGCCGCAACGTCAAGAAGATTGGTTAAAAATTCCGCCACTTTTTGATCAGTGAGAGCGATTGAAGATTCTCCCATCAACAAGTTTAAGTCGATCGTCAATTCAGACCCAGACACAGAGAAAGCATCTTCACCGAGGGCATCATTTAATTCGCCGAAAGTTAAATCAGTCATGAGGTTTGCGCTATATGTAGTCAGTGCATATTGAATCTAGCGCATTTGAGCGAAATTGCAACACTATATACAGTGCTGCAAAGCACTGCAAAATGCTAGAATCAATCATAGGAGTTTCGATAGAACCCATTGGGTTCTTTATAAGCACGTAGCTAATTTCAGCCCTATCCAAATTCTTTGTAAATTATTGTAAACATGGTATTACGCGCATATCCCAAGCTTTGCACTAGGAGCAAACGAGCCATATCCCGAAAGACTACAAATTTTGGCAGATCGTACCAATACAGCCCAAGAAGCGATCTTCTAGAAAGGTTACAAAGAGAGCTTGGGATGAGTAAAAGCGCAATTTATAGCTTGTTGATGGAAGAAAGAGAATATTTACTTAAACAAAAATGACTGAACTGCAACAGACTTACAACCGCACACAGCAAATCCTCTCTGCCTTTGGCGCAGGTGATTCCTCTAAGCGAATCATTTACCAGCCTTCGGCAATTTCTCCATACGATCGCGTGCAGACTTTGCGCTTTTACGGGTTTATTACCTCTCTACGGATGAAGGTAGATATACGCAGCATTAGCGAAGCAGACATACCAAACTTGGAAGCAGATGCATCAAGGCTTGAGAGACTTACTGCCATGCGAAACATGGAATGGAAGTCCCCCCGAAAACAAATAACTTTTTTCTTAAAAACTGCAACCTGTCCTTGGCAACCGATTTTTGATGTGAGTTTGCTCAACCGCTTGCCTTACTACTCAGTGAATTTACTGCCTTATTTGACCGATAACATTAGCTTTGACACTTCAAATGACTGCCTGATAGGGGCGCAAATTACTAATGCTGGGTACGGTTTGTTAGAGGGAGAAGATCGGATTACTTTATACGGTTCTGTGCGAGAAGAGATAACCACTTTGCCAACAGACAGCAAAGAAATTGTCTTTGCAACGCCTCACAGTTGGGAAATAGATGAAGATTCGCGATTGATATTACCAGCTAATCCCAATCGCCAACAGGTGACGCTGGTCAATACAAGCCTGACTGATGAGGCGTATATCAACTATGGCGGTATGGCTGAACTAGGCAAAGGAATCACCCTTATGAGGGGTGGTGGTAGCTATGAGATTAACCTTTCAAATTTGTATCGCGGGGCTATCTCTGCAATATCTGCAAATCCGTTAACCCTAACTGGTATAGAGGCTGTCTAATGTTTGACTTAGATTCTTGGTTTATGCCTGAAAATCGTGGGAATCGCCAAAAGGAAGTTGAGGCGATCGCATTGCCTTATAGATGTGGAAAAGTCGAAGCAGAATTAATCGCGATTCGCTTCATTACTCATGAGCCGCAATCTACTTATATGCTCCTTCAACCTACCCCCCTAACACTGCTATGAGAGGAGCCGCAAGGATTGGGGGCAAATCTTTCAAAATGCCTCAAGATACAAGAGCGCCTGATGATGGGTTTAATCCCTTTGAGTCACTAGTCCCCATTGGAGATTTGCCAGTAGCTCCAGTGCTGGAGCCAATTAATGATGAATGGTCAATCTCGAATTTTAACGAACCCGTTGACGCGAAGGACTGCGCTAAATACCCCGCGTCTCCCTACTGTGAGAATGAATGGATCGATCCGTTTGGATCACCGTTTGGGGTTTCACCTGAGATAAAAACTAATGCCTGTGAGACTTGCCTTTACGTTTATCCGATTGTTATGTGGCTGAAACTTCAGCCTACTATCATATGCAAGCGCGATCCAAATTGTGAGTTACCTGGCCCCGAGGATAATCCCCCTCCGTCTTTTCCCTTGCCTGATATGCCTGAGTTTGCCGAGCAATCCCCTAATCGGTGGGTTTCGATTTCGTGCGCTTTTGAAAGGAATAGGATAATTAGAAATACAAACAGATGGAATCGGCAAGTTAGTGCAGTTGCTGGGGAAACTACGAGGGTAGTAAACGGGCAAACAGGAAATCTTAGGATAACAAGGCAGTGGTCAGGGACATTCCCCTCAAGCCCTTTTACCATTGCATCGATAGAAGAATTTTCACCAGCATTTGGGGTTGAATTCACTTCAAATTATATTTTTCGAGAGGCAACACTAACATTTCCAGCAACAGATATTGATGGAGAAATAATCCTTTATATTCGTGCGGATTTGGAATATGTATCAGGGATAAATTTTAGTCCTTGCCCTGATGCAGGTGCATACCCAACGCCGCCGCCGCCATTGCCGCTAATTCCTGAAACCCGCAAAAAAAGAGGTAAAGATATGTGCTGTAACGATTGTAAGGACTCAAAAGATAATACAGATAGACTTCTGAAAGAGATTAAGGAAATCAAAAAGATTTTAGGGTCTGGGAAACTCGAAAAAGCTTTTAATGCGGCTGTGGGAATTGGTGACGATAGCATTACAGCAATAGTAAATCTGATAGCTAAACGGATTGGTACGAGTAGCTATCCCGTTGAAGTACCTGAAAGCCTCTTGCAAGGCACGGGAGACAAGGTAAAAAAACTAGAATCAAATGCTGAGTTTTTGCACTGGCTAACCTATCAGTTTGATGGACTAGTTGGACAATTCCCTATTGATGTAGAGGTGAAGGATATTGACCCATTAAAAGAAGGCGATCAAAACAAAATAATTCAATTACCCAACATTGCCGAAGCGATCGCCGAAATTTATGGACTGGTAATTAAAAGCTCTGTGAATCAAGAAGTAGAGCTAAACATGCTTTTGAGACTTGCCGCCGAAGCGATCGCCACTAAGAACGCGGCTGTAGTAACTCAGGACTATGCAAGGGCAAATGCTCTATTTTTGGGGTATAAGGCAAACTTCAAACCCAGAGAATTGCAATATAACTTTGACTTTACAAATGCAAATTTAGACCCTAAATCCAAAGAGCCAATTGTCTTAGAGAAATTGCTGAGAACAGTTAAGGGATATGTTCAAGGATGGCAATTAGAGGATAAAGAAACCGTTGTGGGATTCCTTCAAAAATTGATGTTTAGCGCAGGAATCATCAAAGCTGTATTCTTCCGAGGCAAAGGACAACAGAAGGAATTGCAACGGGAAATAAACTCAATGGCAAATGATGAAAAGGCTCAAGAGGCAAAGTTTGAGGCGTTTGTCAAAGAGATAAATGATCCAAATTCGCGCTTTAACAAAGACAGTGTGGATAAGCCAGAAATCAAAGATGAAACACCACCAGACAACAATCGGGGGGCAAAATGAGCGCACTTAAAATCATCAAGCAAACCCTTTCTAGCCGCCAAATTAGGACAAAGCTTAACCCCAATAAAGGTAAGCGATCGCTAGACCTCAAACATGCCATAACCAGACCTGATGAAAAAAATGCACTGGATAGAATTGGTGATTTTTTCAACAATTCGGGACTGACAGGCTTTTTATCTGGAACCCTAAATATGTTGGGGTGGGCTGGAGGTGGACTAGTCACAGGGATTTTTAGTTGGTTACGCGATCGCACCGAACAAATCAAGGCTTTTAACTGGAATGCATCAGATAAAGAGCTAGAGGGTTTGATGGAGAGCCAAAATGTACGCATTGCCTCAGCTTGGGGTTCAGCATTAGGCAGTTCTTTTGGGTGGTTAGCAGGTGTAGGGATTGGGTATGGGATTAGCTTCCTTTGTCCTGTAATTGGCGGCGCTGCCTTAGCTAAAACCGTTGCGACTAATGTGGGCAAGGAAGCGATCGGAGAGGTAACGAGAGGCATTAGCGGCGCGATATCTCAAACTGTTGGGGCTTTAGCAAATAATGCTTTGATTTCTGGCTATATCAACTACAGAAAACTACTTAAATCAATCCCCAATAATGTATTGAATAGCATCTACGGAACTAGTACCGCAGGATTTATCAAAAGCCACTGGGGGAATGAGGGACAGCCTGTTATCTCATTCAATTCCAAGATGGAAGAATTTGTCGAATCCATCAAAGACAATAAATTGAGAGCATTTACAGAGGCTTTCTTAGAAGAATCTTGGGACTCTTTTGCAGAGGCAGGAATGATCGTTGCTCACGAAATTGATGCAGCATACGCCCAAGCCAAACGAGCGCAGGAAACCACCACAGGCAAAAAACGAACCGTAAGACTTACGCCCGATAAACGACGTAATGAAACTCTGATTTTGAGCGCTGGTGAGACAGATTTACAAGAGTCTGTATTGGAAACCTTAAACAATTACCGCTTAATTTCTAATCGTGATGTTGGGCAAATTGTGGGGATGCCCGCCGAAGATTATTTATCAGCGAAACCTCTACGGAGACAGCTAACCATTGTCTTTAAAGACAAAAAAGAGCCGCCTTGGAGACAGCCTGACGGGAAACCCGCAAAACAGCATGAAGTAACCATACCTGACGCTGACTTGGGGCTAACTTGGAGCAAAATCAAGCTAGCTGCTAAGCCCTATACATGGGGAAAATTCCGAGCTACTGCCCATCTAGACAATGGGCGACAAATGGCGGTTTATGGAGCAACTAAGAGTGAGGCGGAAAAGACTGTTCGCCGCCTTGCTGAATTATCAACAGCGAAAATCTTGGCTCTCAATGTTACGGAGGAGGTGGAGAAGAAAAACATCAATCTGAAGAAACAGGCTCGTACTGTTTACCCTGCCTATGCCACTTTGCTTGTACGCCGACCCACTACAGGAGAAGGGCGCAATTTTACCGATGGCTCAAAGCTAGAAGAGGATCGGATCAGACTCGACTTATGGCCCAATGAAGCACCCAAAGGAACCCCACCACTTAAATAAAAACTATGCCAATCAGTAACCCAGTATTGAAAGACTTTACAGTTAATCAATACATCACCATAGGCACAGACTTAACTCTAAGTAATGCCGATCCAACGGATGCACCAACCAGCATCAAGAAATTCTGGTTTAACTACACAAATCAGAATTTGTTTTTAGCGATCGCCACTAATTCGCCATCCGATTGGGTAGCGATCGGTGCAGATATGCCCGAAATTGATGCAGCAAGCATCTTAAATAAAATCCTTGTCCAAGATGGACAGGTATTAACCACAGATGACCATGTAATTTTTGAGGACTAATATGACCAGACACTCGACTCTAACCAATCCCAACGATTTGCACTATGCCAAGGTGCGATCGTTCTCTGGTGACCCCGCAAATGTTTCACCAGAATTTCCAGACCAGCTAATTATTGCCTCTGACACAAACAAGATTTATCGCGCTACGGATACGGCTCAAGGTGCGATCGTTGAGCTTGAGGCGGGAGGAGGTGGTGGGGTAGTTAGCTTTTTTCCACCAGAGAGCAGACCTCAGAAAGAAGGGCTATTTTATTTCGATCAAAGCCAAAACCAAATGTATATTGCAGTAGCCAATTACGTCGGCGATCTTTGGTGGAAACCTGCTAATGGTGTAGAGGGATTAGCAGGATTTTCTGCTACATGCTCCATGTTGGAAGACTCTGGAGATGAATTTATAAGCCCCAGTGCATTTTTTACTTTGTTCTTTTCGGCGCTATCCCCATCCGAGATAGAATCAGCCGCCTATGACTTCACCCGAACTTTTGAGACTGATATTCAGCCTTTGGATACATTTGACTTGGGCTATTGGCTGAATGCCCTAGGGACAGGCTGCTATACGTTTGGATACACTGCTGATAATCCCAATGAAAAGATCACGACTACAGGCTTGATAGATATTGGATCGGGTGTGCCATCAGGCTTGGAATTGCGGACTAGTCCGCAGGTTCTGACGGCTAACAATTTACCGATTAGCAATAATTACATCTATTACACTGGGCAAAAAGTAGAGGGTGCATTAGAGATGCAATGCACTTTATTTGTTGTAGAGGTGGGCGGATAAAACGAGAGAGGCGATCGCTAATTAGCGATCGCCTCTCTACTGTTTGCCAGAATGTTACTTGGGTTCAGCCTATAGATCAGAATCATCGTAGCGAATTTACTTCCCTGCACTTTTTTATGTCCATATAATTTTATCAGCATGATTGAGATGTTTAGGCGCTAGCCCATGGATGTAGGCAACAACTACCTCAAGCTGTTGTTGCGATAGCTGGTTGCAAAATTTACTACTGTGTAAAGCTTCTTTAATTTCCTCTTGCTGATAGGGTGCTTGATGACGATGTTTTTGTAGTAAATGGCTAGATGTTTCGATCGCGCAATCTAAATGTTCATTGCTGTATCCTGTTACGATTTCGTTTGTCGATCTTTCAATCACAGTTTTACTCTCTGAGTTAAAAAAACTCTTTTTCACTTATTTTGGATTCTAATAATTCGAGATGATCCAAGGTTTTACCATCTGAAGGGACTGGATATCCCCAAGCGTATAGCGCTCTCTACCTCTTATCTATTGTAAGTCAGTACCTCTTCGATTTCTTCCTGTATCCGTTTTGTGAAGCGTTTGTAAAACTATTCAAGACTGTCTAGATTTCCTTGAAGAGAATAAAGGTAGATAAGAAAAGCGATCGCTAAATTAGCGATCGCCTTTCTTTAAGTAGTTGGACGAAATTAATTACTCATAAAGCCTTCTAAGGTTATAAGGTTTATAAGTTCTAAACCGTCGTAGTGTGTAAATAATTTTAACCACCTACTTATCTTGCGGCAATTCTGACTTAGGAGATTTTTTGAAATCCAGTAATATGCGTCAACAGATCGGTTCCTGTCACTGTTACTTGACTAGGCTGTAAAAATCGAATATTCGAGCAAAGGATTAGAGCTTTTTCTTGACGCAGATCTTCGATAAATCTATCTTGGATTGATTCAGCTTCTTGGCGAAATGAAAAAGCCCCAAAGTAATATAAACAAAGAGGTTGTGCGGTTAGAATGCTAATCCACCAACCTAAATCATGGGCAGAGTTATTTGATTTAATTTGATTCATATTTTTGAGAATTGATGTAAATAGCTATTAGAAATCGGGCGAATCCCCTAAAGGCTAATTCCCAATATAAATACTGGATTTTCAACTAGAATCATAATTAATCAACTGTTAGTATCTTTTCCGCTACCAATAAATACTTAAGCTAAATCAACTGTTTTAAAGGACAAGTTTTTTTGAAAATTAGACTAACCTTATGTATAGTTTAGAAATAGCCTCTTCAACTAATATTATATGTTAGTTAATTAGGTTAATAGGTTAATATTTAAAACAAGAAAATATTTGATTAGAGTTATACATAAGCTTGCAAAAAAAGAATAAATTATACAATTTTTTATACTAAAAACGTTTGATACCATACCTTTAGCAGTCTCTGCTTAAATAATGGTGAAGGTAGCAAATCAGCAATAATGATGTATTCAAAAAGTAAAGGCGATCGCTAATTTAGCGATCGCCTCTCTTGTTGTTTGGTGTCCTCATTGGTGAGGGTAGCAATTATTCGGTGTCATCCTCGTCCAAGTCTGGATCGTCGGGGAATGGCTCACCTAACCATCGTTCTAACATCCGTCTTGTCTCAATGCGTAACCCTCGTATCTCTTTGTCAACCCGTCGATCTCTACGCTCTAACCTTTCTAGTCTGTCCTGACCTCTGATGACAGCATCGGCGATCTGGTTAAACTTTGCATCTAGGGCGTTATTAGTTGCCTGTATTGCTCTTGCGTTAGAGTCAACAATAGAGCGAGTTTCCCGTAGTTCTTGCTCTACTCTGACAATTGCCTCACTATTTCTCTCAGTGAGTATGGCAGTTCTTTCAAGTATTTCTTGCATCTGCTCAAATGTCATGCTCATTTAGTCATTCTCCTTGGTTAGCCAACCACGCCTTAAACTCATTGTATTTCCCCCACCTTGCCGAAGTTGTAGAAAATTCGCCTCGATGTTGCGGTAATGTTCCCCATGTGGCGCGTTGCGCCGCCTCAAACTGTTCTAATTTTTCGAGCAGTTCATTGTTAGACTTTTCGGGATTTTGGACAATGCTTAGAGATGGCTTACCAGTAATTGCGGTCAATTCTCTCTCAACATTTCCCCAATCAATACACATATTCTCTAAGTCTGTGGTTTTGACTTTGCCCGAATTAATGGCAGTTGATAGACTTCTAAAAAGTGAGTGTAAAGACTCAGGTAATCTAATAGCTTTTGCCTCTCCTAAATTGTCCCAAAGTCTTTTAAAGTTGGGATTGCCGTTAGGATTTGGCGGTATTTTACGCTTTAGTTCCATAAAGGATTTTAATAATGTAATGCTATTAACCTTAAGTGTATCTTACTAGAATGTCAATAGCATTACGCTATTCAACTCAACCCTTCTACTCATCGGTAATTGATTCGTTAGACATATTGGCTATTTCTTGATTAAGGTGTAGTAGTTTTTCTAGTAAGTCGTCACTGTCGCTAAAGCCGTAAAGTTGCATTACGAGTTTGTCGAGCTTGGCATGGAGTTTATAAAGTTGGCTTGCGGGTTCGTGAAAGTATTCGTTATAGAGTTTGGTGATGCCCCATTGTTTGCTTTCCATTTGCTCTGTGCGATATTGATGTAGCTCTTGCATCGCAGCGCGAATTTTAGCGACTAGGGGACTGGTTTTATTTTGTGGAAATGGGAATGTCTCGAAGCAGGTTGTATTTGTGTAGCGAGTTCGATCTTCTAGTGTGGAGCTTTGAGCTTTTACCCATAGTCGATGAACTTTTGATGTAAGGATACCTAACATATAGAAGTCATCAGAAGTAACAACTTTAACTGAGTTGTTTGGCAACCAATCAGTTTTACAAGGGATAAACATGAACCATTTAGAGTGTGCTGGAACAGCAAAATAACATTTCAAACTTTCTAATGCTTTTCTCATTGCTGGTCTTGATCGCCCATGTAGCCACCAAAGCTCTCTTCTTGATAATTCTTTATTCTTATCACGCTCAGGCTTTACAAATTTTTTGACGTGTTCAAAAGGTAACTTATAGTTACTAGCTTCTTCAAGACTCATATCATTAAAGTCAATAATCCATCTACTAGGAAATCCGTTAACCTCTTTTGTTAAATCATCAGCACTTACTAATAATTTAAGAACGTTCTCATTTTTAGGATTTCCTTTTTTCCATAAATTAACCTCTACTTCTGAGATAAAAAATCCTTTCGCAGATGGTTCAATCGCTTGGAAACAATAATTCATGTTTGACTGAAGCTTGACTGCATTTACAACATCAGTATTCTCTTTTAATGAGGAACTAATAAAGCTTACCAAAGCATGATCTAGCTTTACTTCCTTGAGTTTCTGTTTACTCCAATTGACAATACTTACATGGACTGAAGCTTCTCCTGACCATGCTTGAGTGGAAATTGCATCATGTATATATCCCCCATTTTGAGTAATGTATTGAAGACTTGCTTCACGGGAAACCCCCTGACTAATTGAGTTAGTTCCAACTAAGCCAACATAACCATTTTTTGTTATATGATCGTGAGCCAATCGAAACCAATAAGTACAAAAATCAGCTTTTCCTTTAACATCTACAAACTTTTTAAAGACCTTTTCAGCATAAGCATCACCTAAATCTTGACGCATACGATATCCGCCCAAAAAAGGAGGATTGCCAATAATTGCATCAGCTTCAAACCAATCAGAAAACAAAGCATCCTGACAGACAATATTTTTATCTAACGTATCCAAAGGTAAAGCAGGTTCAGATAGACCATACTTATCGATCGCAATCTTTCGAGCGATCATCAAAGTTACCCTAGCCAATTCCACCGCAAACGGGTTTATATCCATTCCGAAAAACTGATTAGGAGTAACTAAATCGATATGAACTAGTGGGGTTTTTTGCATAGCAGCAACCTTATCAAGCAACATCATCTCTATCCGCTTTAGCTCTTGGTAAGCAAGATATAGAAAATTTCCCGAACCACAGGCAGGATCTAAAACTCGATAGGCTCGCAACTCTAATTGCAAAGCATTGAGATCCTCGATTTTATTAGCCGCCTCGATTTTCTCCTCCCAATATCGCGTGATTGTCGGTACAACAATTTTCATAATGTCCACTTCAGACGTGTAATGCATCCCTTTTGCATGACGTTCCTTAGAATCTGAAGTCGCCTCAAAAATACTGCCAAAAATAGCAGGTCTAATCATTCCCCAATTTTCCTTAGCAGCACTCTCTAAAGTTCTTAACTCTTCAGGAGTTAGCTCAATGGCATGGATATCCGCAAACAAACCACCATTAAAATAATCAACACCCTTATACCGTCCTGCGGGTGTAATCCCTTTTACGTTCATTTCCTTAAATAAACCACCTAGCAAATCGTAGGTGCTTGCCCCATTGATGCAATCTTGGATACAGGCAATAAACATATCTTTAGGCAATAGCCCCCGATTCTCTGCAAACATTGCTAACACACATTGCAAAATAAACTTTTGCGCGATTAAATCCGTAAATCCACTTTTAGCTGCTCTCGCCTTTAAGTCCGTATACAATACCCCTAACCGTTTAGCCTTAGTAATCGTTACATCTACTTGGTTATTTCTAAATATAGGTGTCGTATTGACTGCAATCTCCATAAAGCGAAATGCACTAGAACGACTAGGCAAGTCGGCGATCGCCACGGTATCTACAGGTGTATCAACTTGCAGATTAAAGTCATAAATCCAGAACTCATCAAAATTGCACAGCACTACATACCGAGGGCGATCGGGTACGAGATAAGTCCAATATTGAAAAGCTTGCGAATAATGCTTATTAAGATCCTCACCCCGTTTCTTCATCTCGATCAAAACGCCGCCCTTACCATTACTCTCAGGACGTTTCCAGACTAGATCGGCAAAACCAGTCTTACCCTTAGCACTACCCTTTTTAACCCTTTGCTCATACACTGCACCCGCTTCAATCGCGCCCCTATGGTGAAACGCTTGAAAAAATCGATCTAAAAATATCTGAGACTCTGATTTTTCATCACCTTGTAAAGTGGCATGGAAATCAACAAAATCTTGCAAAAGGTTAGACATTTTTCAATAAAAAAAGAGATAGGCTAAAAATATAGTCTATCTCTTTTTTTATTCATAAATGAATTTATAAAATTGTGATGTGGTTTTCTGGAACTTCTAGCACTTCACCAGATTGAGTTTTGATAGTGCAAATCTTGATAATTAAACCGTCAAATTCTTCCTTAGAGCGTTTAATAATTGTGCAAAGTTTACCGTTATACCAAGCTTGTGAAGTGGTTAGAGCCTGTTTAGGTTTTGTGTCTGCGGGTACGGTTGCCACACTGCCAAGGATGTTTAGGGTTAATTGTCTGCTAGCAGTCTGTTTTGGGGCTGTAGTTTGTGCTGGTACTAGATCGGGAATGAGTGACAATTGCATAATAGATTAATCCTGATTGTAATAATTTTGAGTGCGATCGCCTAAATCGTAATTAGGCGATCGCGTTTTTGGTTTACCAAAAAGAAATCTTTGATGTTATTGCCTTGCTTTCTTCAAAGTATTGCAATAGCTCGTTTTTTCCCTCCCATGAGGGAATATAAACCCATGTGATTTTATTGAGTGCGTTTAACTCAATTTGGCAAAGGATAGAAATTAGAAAAAATTTAATCATTGTCTATCCTTGATAAGTTTTGCCATCAATAGAAACTGATGTCACCATTGACATCTCTTCAAAAGGGAACGGCTTTGTATTGAAATACTTGCCTAGAAAATATTCACAGATACTTTCATCAGTTCCATTAATGGCGGTTGACCATGCATAGCCGTTTTCCGTCGTAACGGTTGCAAGGCGAAATCCTTGTTTTTGGTAATGTTCAGTGAGACTCATGATTTATCCCCTTATTGGCTAAAGCTTGAAAGATCGAATAGAGCGGAACCAAGAAGAGCTAGTTTCTTGATAGGTTTCCAAGTCTGTTCTTGAGAGCTATCCCATTGAATTAGAGCCATTTTGCCCTTAACTTCTAGTACTGTCCCGATCTGGTTTTCCCGCTTACCAGTTCCCATAATGCGATCGTCTTTTTTCATTGGTTTATCTCTTGTGTGATTAAGCAAATAAATGGCTGACTTCTATAGTGTTTGCAGCAAAATGATCGGGAGTAATAGGCTCAAGCCACCACCATTCATCAGTAAAAAGCCCCTTACTGACAATGTTTCCATCACGATCGACGTACTCAAATCTAATGAGAGTTCCTTGTTTGTTTCTGTAGTATCTATTCATTGCTGTTAGCTTGTTTTAATAGTGTAATGCTATTGACTTTAAGGTAATAATCTAATATTGTCAATAGCGTTACGCTATTAAAATAAGTCATGAGTCAGCAATTACATTTTTTCAATCCATCACAAACGGAACTCGATCTAGAGTTGCCTAAACGTGGAAACCCAAATTTTAAAAACAAATATTTTGCGGGTAAGACTAAACCTGTAAGGATACCGATCGCTTTAGTTAACCAAGTCCAAAGTTATCTAGAAAGTCTTGAGTCAGATAGTCAGCAAAGCTTTATCCCAGAAAATGAAGTATGTAAGATTAGCGTTACGCTATTAAATCTCGATCCTAAGAGGTTTCAATATAAGCTTATTCATGGCTCTACAGGCTCTACAGGAAGTTTGAGAGAGATTAAGCAATGGGATAGCAATCTAGCAGGTTTAATTTTGGTATGGCTCGATCCTTTTGACGGTAAAACCTATGTGGTTAATGGTCACAATCGCGTAACCCTAGCGATGAATTTAGGTGTTAGTGATTTATGGGTTAGATATATCAATGCTGATACAGATATAGAAGCAAGGGCGATCGGTGCGCTCGCAAATATTGCGGATGATAAGGGGACTGCGATAGACGCTGGTAAGTTCTTTCGAGATAGAAAGTTAAGCGCTGGTAACTTGCCTAAAAATATCGATATGAAAAAAACGATCTGTTCGCAAGGTTTAGCGATCGCCAATCTACATGATGATTTGTTTGACTATCTGGTACAAGGCGAAATAAGTTTAGCGATCGCCGTTGCCATTGGTGAGACATTGCCAGATCGAGATCTGCAAGTTGATTTGTATGAACTTCTCAAAAAAGAGAGACGCAATATCAGCGCTGATGTGATTCGAGAGTTAGCTGATATCGTGCTAAATGCTTCTAGACAGAATAGCGTAACGCTATTTGATTTAGGTTGTTTTATGGTTAGCAATGCCTTACACCTTGCAGAATTACAGGCATATATCAAACAGAGATTGTCACGTGATCGTCGCCTATTCCGTACCGTCGCAAAGTCTCGCAATGCGGAAAGTTTAAGCCGTGCGAATAACCATATTGACCGAGATAAATCTGCACAAATTGCTGATGAGAGAGATTATGTTTTGAGGTTATTTGATGAGTTAAAGGCTTATAAAAATAGCGTTACGCAATTGCTGAATGAGTTCGCCGATCGGTTAGGCAATGGCGAAAATTGTAAGGATGATTGCTATACAGCTATTTGCGAATATTTAACCAGTGTGACTTTGCGGGATTTGGCAGCATAGCAAGGCGATCGCTAATTTAGCGATCGCCTTGCTCGTTTAAATGGCTTAATTACCATTGACTAAGTAATAATAGATTGGTTGGCGTTACAAAAAATCCAATGACAAAGCTTAGATTGCATGGCACTAAAAGATGTTCTGACATAGGTATGAAAGAGGATGGCTTTTACATCTTCAGTTCAAGGGGTATTCGTCTTTCTGGTGTATTTAAAACCTATGAAGAAGCTGAGGATGCATTTGGTGAATATTCAGACTCATTAGAGATCAAGTTTTATCAAGCTGGATTTTTATCAAGCTTGGATTTTTAGAAAAATAGTTTAAAACACCCCATCAACGAGAAAGGCGATCGCATAATCCGCGATCGCCTTCTTTGTTGCAGTTTTGTGTAATTCAGATCGGAATTATTTACAACCGCACAAAATAGCCAAAATATGAAGGCGGAAACATACCTAGAGCTAGTTTAGTGATCGCCTTCCTTGTTTATTCCCTTTTCTCGCTCTACTTCCTGCTTAATCTTATCGAATGCAGGCTGAGAATACTTTTGTACATAAGTATTTTCTCCAGATTTATTTTTCCCAGATTTAATTGCTTTGTGATAATCGCTGTTATTACGCAAACCTAGACTGTTAGACAACTTCACCACTTTGTCTATATTGATATTAAGCTCCTTGGCTATCTCTTTGGTGAGATAGGTGTAATAGTCCTCTTGATACATTTTAACTTCAGCAACTGCAAGGTCTGCTTTGCTAGTGTCTGTTGTAACTACTAAGGCTGGGTCTTGAGTTTCTCCATTTTTTATGGCTGTAAATTGAGAAATTATGCGATCCATGCTGTTTTGCAGTCGTTCTATCTTGTTGGAAATCTGCTCATTTTGCTCGGAAATCTGCTCATTTTGCTGCTGTAGCCCATAAAATCGTCGGCTAAGCACTTTGTCCAAAGCCTCTTCTAGCCTAAATTCTGTTATCCCAATAAGCTCTTCCCCTCTCTGATTGGCTTTGCCTTTGCTCAAGGGTGTAACTTTGTCTTGATTTGGATCGGAGGGGAATTGCATATCTAATTAGTCTAAGCTGATTTTGCCGTGGGCATGGATACTTCCTCTGAGGCTGAGGCTAGCATCTCTCTTTGAAGTTCACATACAATTTGGTCTACATCTTCGGTCGAAAATACTTTCCCAGTTTTGGCGCTTAATAACTCTTTTAATCTGTCATAGGTAGTGCCACTGAGTGCTTGACATATATAGCCACCAAGGTTTGTGCCGTGGTTGATTCCTGCTCTGATGTCACAGCCTGACTCATCTTCGATCTGGATATCCCTGAGAATCTGTGCTTCGTCAATAAAAAATTCGTCTGTCGTCATAGCTCATCTCCAGTGTTGTACCATTCAAAATAAGTAAGGTTGTCCTTTTTGGGGTCTTGACCAGCGCTGATCATTTTTCGTTTTTTATAAAAATTTTCGGACTCTGGTAACGAGTGTAGACCAATTATTCCGTCGTAACCTAGCTGTTCGCTTCGCCATTGAGCAAATCTTAATAAGGCTGTCCCAACCCATTTAAATTGTGGGTCTGGTTGTGAGTTTGGGCGATTCCATGGTGCTGTTTCAATGGTTTCGACATAGACTATCCTCCTTTTTCGATTAAACTTTGACCTATGATTTTGAGTCTCGATTAGCATCATGCCTTGGGTTATTTGCTCACTCTCGTTCTCTATGGCATAGGCTTCATAGTTATCTTTTGAACCATACATTCGATATTTGTCTAGCCAGTTCCAGTAAACTTCGTCCTGTAGTTGTGGCTGGATTCGCGATCGCCAAAATGTAATAAAGTCATCTAGGCTCTTTTGGTTAAACTTTTTTATTTCCGCAGGCACTAATACTTGATCGGCTACGCAATAAATTTGTGTCTTCAACTTATCGACCTAACCTTTCAATATGTCGATCTTGTGGTGGTTTTGTGGTGTTGAAGTCATGCTAACGACCTGCACTCTCCGCGATCGCAAACAACCTATCACTAACAGCCCTCTCGACTACAGCTAATTGCTTTAAGGGCAAAGATTTAATTTTGTCTACCATTTCATCTAGTTTTTTTGGCTTGGGTTTACCTTCTACTGCCAAAACAAACTCTTCAACAGTCATCCCAAGACGTTCAGATATTCGCAAAAGGCTCCTTACATCAGGCATATAAGTACCTTTTTCCCATGAAGCTACTGATGTATGGCTCACATTTAGTAGTTCAGCAAAAGCCGATTTGGATAAATTGCCTCTGGCTTGGTTGACCAGAGAAGCAAGTCTGTCTCTAGCTTCTAGGTTCATATATGTTGAAAGTTAGCTTTCAACTACAGTAACATGGCTAGCCTGCAAGCTTACTTGAAATACTTGCAAGCTAACTTGCTATGTGTTAGAACTAAATGCAAGGTAACTTTCATTTAATGCAAGGTAACTATGAGCGCCGCTACTAGAACAAAAACTCAAATCTCGCTCAACGAGTCTCTAGCTAAAAAGCTTAGACTTCTTGCGGCTGAACACAATGTCGATAACAGCACGATTGCGAGTGCTGCCCTTGAGCATTGCTTCTCAAGTCATCATTTCTTGACAAAACTCGAAAAACAACTCACCAACAAAAAAGAAGAGATCGATCGCTAGTTACGAGCTAGGCAATCGACCTCTTCTTTTTTTTGCATTCAGTACCGCAATTTAACGCCGAGGTAATCATGCAACCAAATCATCTTAAAGCAACTTTCTATGTATCCAACAACAGATACACATTCAGAACAAATGATGGCGTGCTTACAGGGCATTGCCACGCCCCAAACCCTGCTCGATTTCGCCGTGCCCTTGATGCACAGTACGCACTACTAATCGAGCAAGGCTACTCACCCGAAATCATCAATTCACCAATTGAAGGTTAAACCCATGACAAACATGGTCAGTTTCAAAACTTGCACCGAAAACCCCGCGCTCACATTCCATATAGATACCTATCTAGAAGCAACCAAAAACCAGCGCCAACCACTCATCTCAATCCAAAGATTTATCGAACTGGATGTAGTTCGCGAAGCAGCACTCATCCATGTCGCCATCACCGCAGGATTTATTGATCGCTCTCCCGCCCAAGTATTTCTCCCCCAAGAAATCTGGAGCAAATGCCTAGACCTCATCCGCCAAACCCATGAAACCTAACCCAGTCGAAATCCAATTCTTTATCAATAAATTCGTGACACGCCATGACAATCGCACCTGCTCCCGCTACTCAGCCCTTGCCCTCAGACGTAACCGCCGAAATTATCGAGCTTCCCACCATTTCCAAGGCATTGCTACTAAACGAAATAGCAAGCGAAGTCACCGAAGCGATCGACGGGTTTGAGATTCTCTCTCTCAGCGCCACAACTACCCAGTGGCTCAAGTCTCTCACCATTCGCGAGAGCCTCATCCTAGTCCAGACCCTAGCCCGATTGATTACCGACGAGGTGCAGCAATGACACCTCAACAATGGGCTAAGAATTTGCTTGATCACCCTGACAAATACTGCATTTTAGACACCGAAACCACAGGCTTACACAATGCTCAACCTGTAGATATTGGAGTTATTGACCTACTTGGCAAAGTTCTAGTTACTTTGCGAGTAAAGCCCTCTATCCCAATTACCCAAGGAGCTACTGACGTACATGGGATTACCAATCAAGACGTTAAAGACGCGCCCTCATTTGCTGATATCTTTGACGATTTTTGTTGGGCAATTGGCGATCGCACCTTGCTTATCTACAACGCCCCCTACGATTTGCGCGTTTTGCGAAATGCTTGTAGAGCCTACGGATTAACCTATCTAGACTTTCAGGCTGAATGCGTAATGCTGCAATATTCCGAGTTTGTCGGTGAGTGGAATCATCGCTATGGGAATTACAAGTGGCAAAAACTGCCATCAGGCGATCACTCTGCTCTTGGTGATTGCCGCGCCACTCTCAAAGTCATTCAGAGGATGGCAAATGCCCAGATACAGACTTGATGAGCCTCTTCATCTTTCCCAAGGTATTTCGCGCCATCGCACAATCTGGCTTGAAGAAATCGAAATTGAAGAGGATGGCGAGATTTATTACACCGAAAACTACGTGCAAATCAATCTAGTCAAGCTCCTGAAATATCTCAAACGTTACCCACTTATCAAACCTATGGAAAACAATCTATCCCCAGCCCAATTAGTACAAGCCTATCTAGAGGAAAAGGATCGCTTTGAATCTCTATCCGATCAATTGACCGAATCTAAAGAGCGTAGAGATGCCTTTGAGCATGATATTCGCCGCCATTTGATTGAACCGCATGAATACAACCCCTTACTCATTGACGGCAACATCCTTGTCCAGCTTATTGACGGCTATCTAAGCGTTTCTTCTGTGACCAAGCTTTAACCAATCACGCGATCGCCTAATTCCGACTGGTGAATTTAGGTGATCGCACTAAAAAATATGAGCAAATCAACCGACTTCAAAAACTTTAAAGAACTTTATGAAAACCGATTCCCCCCCGAACTGAAAGCAGACTTTTAAGCTTTCCTAATAGAAAATCTCGGCGGTAAATCCTATTCCGAAAACACAAAATTTAGGATTGCTACAGCCTTTGTCAGTGGCTACACAGCCGCTATGAAACGAGACATAGATCGCCGCCGCAAGATTATTGATGCCTTTGATAAACAGATAGACCAACTAAGTGATTTGCCATGCCAAGGAAACTCAAAAAGCCTTTAACCAAAGCTGATTTGTACCTTAAAGCCTGTCATTTCTTAGCCGTTCCCCCAACATGCATTTTGAATGTTGTTCCCAACTGTGCCAAGACAAAATACTTCATCCATTGGCGAATTTTCACAACCAAAGGTAAACCCATTTATCACACCGAGTTAGTTGCAGCAAAGGAATTAGAGAAATTGAAAATATGAGGATCGACCTATGCCGATGAATCGCAAACTTTATCCGCCTAATTGGGAAGCGATCGCACTTCAAATCAAAGAGGCAGCTAACTGGACTTGTCAAAACTGTGGCAGACCATGCCGAAAGCCAAAAGTTGCTTGGTTTGATTTTGTTCAGTGGCTATTAGACCAAGGCAAAACAGGATGGTATGACGACACCTCAGACTATATCTCTTGTGATGAGACTGGGGAATGGGGATACAAAAAACGCCCACACCGATTTACTCTCACCGTTGCACATCTCAACCACCAGCCTGAAGATTGCAGACCCGAAAACTTAAAAGCTCTCTGCTTCCCATGCCATGCCAGATACGACACCTCACAAATGAAATTGAAAAAACGGCTCAAAGCCGAGCGTCTTGGTCAAATGTCACTGCTTTAAAACCATGCCCTCAACACAAATAATTGATGAACTTTCTCAAGCTCACCTCAAAGAATGGGAGCAAACAGACCCTGACATAGTGCGGATGAATGTCAGCACTGTGACTGATGAGCGAACAATCAGCTATCTTTTAGGCTGGAAAACAGGACGCTGGAAAAGCGGTTGGCAAAACGGGGGCGGTTGGTTTGTTTGGGGTGATAGCCTCGGACGTAACCTCGAATATTCGGGAATACAATTTAAGCCTGATAGCCCCCGAATTGTTGTCAATGGCGATAAAGAGAAAATCTTTAAGTATGAATCGCCTATCAAATCTAATAAAGAAGCCCCCCCAGAACCACTATTTTTAAAAATCCCCGATCATATCTGGGAAAAAATAGCCAAAAAATGGGAAGTTCCGATCCTGCCAGACGACTATCAAAAAGGCTTTTGGCAATGGGTTAAGAATAATAGCCGTGTGCCTATCATTCTCACTGAGGGAGCTAAGAAAGCAGGGGCAACTATTACTAATGGTTATGTCTGCATCTCTATTGCAGGTGTGAGTAATGGTCAATTTCATGGGCGCATCTCTCCCATGATTAAAGATTTTGTCGGAACTGGTCGATCCGTTTACCTTGCCTTTGATAGCGATCTGCACATCAAACCAGCCGTAAAGCATGAACTAGATCGCCTATCTCGACTCATTGCCAAACATGGCGCAGTCCCAGAGCTATTAATCTGGGAACACAACGATGAAACCAAGGGATTAGATGACCTCATCGCCGCCAAAGGTGGACAGATATTAGATCTGTTAGTCGAGAAAGCTGTCACCTTTGAGGAATACCGCAAACAGGAAATTATCGAACTAGAACGGGAAGACCCTGACGCGCCGCCCATCTCTGAACATTTCAACCAGATCGCCCAGAAAAAACTATTTAGCGATCGCCGTTGGGTTTGCATCCACGATACTTTGCACTATTGGACCGGGACACATTACGAGGCAAGTCCCGATCCAGTCGAAAAGCGTCGCATTAGCGAATTTTGTAATAAATATCTGGTTTACGATGATCGCACCAACAAGCGGACTTATAAATATGCCGATGAGAAAAGCGTTAACGCTGTCCTTAAATGGGCTAAAGTCCAATTCGGTATCGATCCGCAGACTGTCAACTCCACAGGCTTAAATCTTGCTAATGGCATTTTGACTATTGAATGGAAAGACAAAATACCAAGCTGGACACTTAGAAAGCATCACCCAGAGCTAGTTTATACCTATTGCTCAAAGGTCAAATACAACCCCAAAGCCGATCCTGAACCATGCGATCGCCTCTTAATTGCCCTAGATGATGCTCAAAGAGACGTATTTCTCAAAACCATAGCTGCATCATTTGATTTAAGGACTGTTCGCAAGTTCAACCCCTCTCGCTTGCGTGGATTATTACTGCAAGGTGATGGCTCCAACGGCAAAGATTCTCTCAGATCAGCAATTTCTAAAATATTTGCCCTTGGTATTACTGGTTGCTCCTTGCGAGACTTCCAAGAATATGACAACGCCAAAAAATTCCCACTAGCAAAACTAGAATTTAGCCGTATAAATTGGGCATCAGAAAACCATTCACGCTTGAGTCTTGACAGTCTGCAATCACTCAAAAATGTGCTGACTGGCGATCCGATCGATATTGAGCGTAAAAGTGTCGATGATTACAGTATCGAACCCGCTTGCATTGTGCTTTTGAACTGTAATGAAGCCCCTTCAATTGTTGGCGCACAGAAGGCTATTGAATCCCGATATGCAATCGTTAAATTTACAAAAAGTTTTGAAGAAAATCCCCAAAATCCCGATCAATTACCCGTCGATCCACGTTTTAAGAACGATCCAGACTTCCTACAAGATCATGTTTGCCCTGCTTTGCTCAATCGCTTGCTAGATGCTCTTGTCCGCCTCATGACTGAGGGTGTTGACTATAAACCTTTATCTGGGGCAATCCAAGAAGCCAAAGAGGCAAGCTGTCACCTTATCCGATGGGCAGCAGATATCAAGTTGGAGCAAGGCAATGGGCGAATTAAATTAGGCGATCTATTTGATAGCCTTACTGCTTGGTATGAAGAGCAAGGCATTTTAGAGATCGAAATTACCGATAAAGGTAACAAAAAATATCAATGGTTAGATGAAGGTAGCCGCTTCGATCCTTGGGTTAGAGCATCAAGACTGATGAGGCAAAGCTTAACCAAAATCTTTCCCAAAGTGCGTTTCAGTGAAAAAACCGAATATGGATTCTTTGCTATTGGTATTCAATCTATAAATTTTGCAATTTCTCCTAATTTTGGTTCATTTGATTCAGGTGAAAAAGAAAATATAGATATAGAAAGGGTTTCAATGGCTGAAGCAAATCCTGAACCAAAAAATAATGGTTCATTTTTCCTGAACCAAATTAAGGCTGAACCAAATTTACATCCTGAACCAAATAATTTTGGTGCTGAACCAAAAAAAGCTGACAACCACGCCATTTCTGAACCAAAAGAACCAACTGAACCAAATCTACAAGTAACTAATAATTACTCACAGAAAAAAACAAAAAAACTTGAAGTGGGAAAAACTGTTTCTCTAAAGAGTGGCTTTTTCTCAGGGCAAAGAGTTCAAATCCTTGCTATCAGAGAGGATGGTCAATTAGAGGTAAGGAATAAAAACTGGATTGAAGGTACTACCCAGATCGTGAAGCCTGAAGAGGTGACACCATGAAAAAGGAGTGGCTAGAAACAGATCAAGCCGCCGTAGAGCTTGGCATTACTCCCCGTCAGTTGCTCAAACTTCGCTCAAAAGGTGTTTTTAAAGCTGGTAAGCATTACCGCAAAAAGAATCCGATCGCCGCCAGACCTACTTATGTTTGGCACTGCGATCGATGTGCAAAAGTTCTCGAATGATGGTTAATCCCCCCGCAAATTTAGTCCTGATTTTAGGCTAGTCTAAAAATGACTATCTTAAAACTGGCTTGCAGACTACAATCTATAAAATAGGTAGTCTGATTCGTAATCAGCAGGCCGTGAGTTCAAATCTCATCATCGGCTTATTTTAATTTTTCACAACTCAAAAAGCCTTGCATTGCAAGGCTTTTTGAGTTGTGAAAAACAAATAATCTCATACAACCTAAGGCGAAGAAGTAGGCTAGGCGAACTTTAGGCTAAACAAATCAGGCATTTAACTTTGTTTCCTATGCGAAAGAGGGGGTAAACATCCCCCTCTGTTTTTAATTAAAACGGAATATCGTCATAATCGGGAGCATCACTTGCTGGTGTTGCTACAGGAACATAGGTTGGTGTTGCCGTCGGTACAGAGGCGCTAGATGGATTGGCTCTAACATTGCGTGTAGTTGTAGCTGATGCATCTGTAGAGATGCTAGCAGTACTACCCGCACCAAAACTATGGACACGCTGAGCGATCAACTCAGTCCGTTTCTCTTTATAAGTACCGCGATCAACCGTATCTAGACGTAGACGACCTTCAACTACAACTTGGTCGCCCTTGTGATACTTTTCCACCATTTCATCCGCCAAGTTATTCCAACCCACGACCTTGATACGATAAGGGGCTTCCTCGGCGCGTCCACCTGCAAACTGGACGAGAAATGAAGCGATCGAGCTTTGATTATCAGGAGTACGGCGTAGCTCTGGATCGGTCAGGACTTCGGCCATTAAGACAATAGAGTTCATAGGGTTTTATCAAAAGCTTATGGCTTATTTTTATTAATCACCATAATATCGCGATCGCTAAGCGATCATCCAAAATTCTGACATCCCTAGCCGAATTTCAGGCAAAATCTTGATTTCAATAGTCTCATCAGCATGTATACTTTTGCTGATTATCAAGCTGCTATGCTGCTATTAGAATTAGTCACGCACATATGCTGACCGTCAATGCAATCATCATCAGTACTATCATTCTCGATGTTGGGATTCAGTCCGTGATTATCGACAGAATATTTCGAGCAAAACAAGGTAATAGGCGGCGGGAAGAAGTGGAAGAAGAAAATCTTACTCGCTACGAGTCCAACACATCTAGCGATCAGCCCAAGGGCTGGGAATTTAAAATCTTGCGTACTAGTAGCGGTGGTTTCCGCAGTCGTAAAGTTTTAAACAAAGTCTGTGCTGAAGAGTCACAAGCAGGATGGATTTTATTAGAAAAGCTTGACGATCATCGATTACGGTTTCGTCGTCCCATCACTGCACGCGATCGCGATAATCAGTGCAAAATCGATCCCTATCGCACTCGCTATGGCATTGCCGAGATTGTAGAGACTTGGACAACGATTATTGTGTTATTAGCAATTATGAGTGGTGCAGCAGTTTTAGGCTTTACAGCAATGAATCGTTTTTTTGGTGATTGGCAAACTCGTTCTGTGCAAAGCGCTCCTCGATCTGGCGACAACAACAATGTTATCCGTCAGCCGCCTAGTAGTCCTATTGCCAAGCCAACTACAGCCCCACAACCCACGCCTCCTCCACAATAGACCAAAATAAGAGAGGTGAAGCTAGGCTTCACCTCTCTTATTTTGGTTTACTAATTCACGCAAGCGTGACAGCACTTATATGGGTTAACAGTAAATCCAGTAAGGTTTTATAGCTGTAGTCATTTGTATAAACCCCAAAAGCGAGTAGCGGCGCTACTCGTCTTCTGGGGTTTAAACCAGCGCCAGCGCTGTAGCTGTGTCATTTTGTGATTTGGGATAACAGCTAATCTTTTTTATTCAGGAGAAATTTATGAAAGCAATTTTGATGACCGCAGCAGGTGATCCTAATGTGCTGCAACTGGCGGATGTACCAGAACCAACTATTCAAACTCCAACCGAGATTTTGGTGCGACTCAAAGCCGCAGGCATTAATCCTATAGACACTAAACTGCGTAGCCGTGGCACATTTCAGCCCAATTGCTTGCCCTCTATCTTAGGTTGCGATGGGGCAGGTATCGTAGAAGAGATCGGGTCAGAGGTCACTAAGTTTAAAGTGGGCGATCAAGTTTATTTTTGTAACGGTGGTCTAGGTTTTCATCAGGGCAACTATGCAGAACTAACCACGATTGACGAAAAATTCGCTGCCCATAAACCCAAATCCCTCAGTTTTGAGGAAGCTGCCGCTGCTCCATTGGTACTAATCACAGCTTGGGAAGCCCTGTATGATCGCGGAAATTTACAACCATTATCAACCAATCACAATGTCTTAATCCATGCAGGAGCAGGAGGTGTTGGTCATGTGGCTATTCAACTAGCCAAGCTCAGAGGTGCAAATGTTTGTACTACTGTTGGCTCTGAAGCTAAGGCAAGATTTGTCCGAGATTTGGGTGCGGATTTACCCATTGCCTATAAACAAACTGATTTTGTAGAATCTGCGATCGCATGGACAAAGGGTGAAGGTGTAGATCTTGCCTTTGATACAGTTGGCGGCAAATTGATCGAGCAAACTTTTCCCGCCGTCAAAATCTATGGCGATATCGTCACTATTCTTGAACCATCCACTGATATCAGTTGGAAAGTTGCCCGTACCCGTAATTTACGATTTAGCTTTGAACTGATGCTGACCCCAATGTTGCTTGGACAAGCCAATCTCCAAAATCAACAGGCTAAAATTCTGAGTGAATGTGCAGCACTATTTGACTCAGGCAAACTAAAAATTCATGTCAGCGATGTGTTTCAGCTTGCGGATACAGCCAAAGCTCATCAATTATTGGAGACTGGCTCCATGACAGGAAAGATTGTGATCGCCATCTAAAAAATAAAAAAGGCTTGCTTTGCAAGCCTTTTTATTTTTTAGCGAAATGTTGCTAGTTGCAACATTTGTTTTTCGTTAGCGATACTCATGACTTGACGCTTAGGATCGATCGCAATCCAACCCTTTTCTTTAAGTTTATCTAATACCTTGGTAGTGTCTTCAGGGCTTACCTCTGAGAGATCAGCAATATCTTGTACGGGGATATTAAAAATATCAATACCCACATCAGTCTTGCTGCCATAGGTATCGGCAAGACTAGTCAGAATAGTGGCAATCCGCACCGCAGGGACTTGTTGACGTAACTGAATGCGTTGATTGGTTTTACGTAATCGTCTCACCATCAACTGCAACATCCGATGATGCAACTGGGGATCTTTAAATAAAAACTGAATAAATTTTTGGGCAGGGACACTCAGAACACGCACTGGTGTAAAAGCCACAACATCCGTAGATCGAGGTGACTCATCCAGAATTGCCATTTCCCCAAAAAAGTCGCCATTTCCCAATATGGCAAGGGTGGTCGCATCCTGACTTCGCAAAAACCTAACTTTTAGCCAACCCGAAAGAATGAAATATACAGCATTGCCCCAAGCATCCTCCATTAGTACCGCTCGTCCCGAGGGATAGTCACGTTCTACTGCTTCAGCGAGGAGCCATTCCAAGGTTTCGGCGCTAGCAGCATCGAATAGTGGAAATAGCTCTTTGAAGATATCCGTTTGCATGGGAATTTTTTTAAAGACTTATCTTGTAAGAACCGTAGCGCAAGCCTCTTACCTGCAATTAGCTATGCAGACAAAGAGCCTGCGCTACACATCGAAAGGCAATTGATTCAGAATTCTGGAGTACTAGTCAATCAAACTAAGCACCCATCACTTCGTAACCAGCATCTACATAAATAATTTGCCCAGTTACAGCACTTGACAGATCGCTTCCCAAGAAAGTTGCCACATTGCCGACATCATCGGGAGTAACTAAGCGACGTAAAGGTGCAGTTTCTTCGTAATGGTGCAACATTTTATGGAAGTCACCAATCGCTGCCGAAGCAAGAGTCCGAATCGGACCAGCAGAAATTGCATTAATCCGAATATTGTCTGGTCCCATATCGGAGGCGAGGTAACGTACATTCATTTCCAAAGCAGCCTTAGCGATCCCCATCACATTGTAGTTAGGGACAACTTTTGCGCCACCAATATAGGTAAGAGTGATCACACTACCACCATCTTTGAGTAGCGGTCTGGCGGCTCGGCATAAATGGATGAGGGAGTAGGCACTCACATCGAGGGCGAGTTGAAAACCTGAGCGGGAAATGTCCGTAAAGTTACCAGATAAATCTTCTTTATTAGCAAATGCTAGACAATGTACCAAAATATCGATCTTGTCCCATTTCTCGGCAACCGAGGCAAACAATGAATCTACTTGGGCATCATCCTGAACATTGCAAGGCAACAAGAAATCTGGTGTTAAGGAATCGGTCAACTCAGCAACTTTGCCTTTGTTGCGATCGCGATCATCTGGCAAGTAAGTAATACCAAGCTTAGCGCCAGCCTGATGTAACTTTTGGGCTATACCCCAAGCGATCGAACGATTGTTGGCAATTCCAGTCACAAGAGCAGTTTTCCCGCTCAAATCTAACAAACCCGTCATGTATATTTCCTAACGTGAACGCAGCGTAATTCGTAATTTGTAATTAGAAATAAGCTTACCTTAAAAGCCCATACTCGCGCTTGCTGCTAATGGAGCGAGGGCGCGTTGCAAGAAACTAAGCGCAAGGAAAGCCAGCATAGGTGAAAAATCCATGCCACCTAGAGGGGGAATAATCGAACGAAATAGATTGAGATAGGGATCGGTGATCTGACCGAGCGCTGCAAAGGGTTGGTTGTACCAATCAATATTGGGGAACCAAGTCAATAAGACACGGATAAAGAGCAAGCCCAAATAGATCGAGATGAATGAGCTGACTGTACCAAGAATAACTGCCATAGGAGATTGGTTAGGTTAAAGAACAATTAGAGTAAATAGATACCATCATTCTACTGAATGCAACAGAAATAAGGCTTTTTATAATTACTATAGGATCTCGAATTCAAATAAAGACCCATTTTCTGTGATGCAGCTTCGCTGCATCACAGAAAATGGGTTTCTTTATTAAGTAGAACCCTTATCATCAACAGTCATATCTCGTAATGATTCAATCGATGTTTGCTTGCGACCATTTTTTCCTTCAGCCGTAGCTAGTTCTTGACTAACTGAGTCGATCGCCGCATTCAGTTGGGCAATTTTCTTTTCGAGATTACGACGGGCAAATTCATTAGAAGTTTGAGGCTTATCGATGAGGTGATCTTGTCGATCAGCTTGCTGATCGACAAGATCATCTTCTGGCTCACTGAGCTTAATCGCTACCAATGCGCCAACTACGCCACCGACAGCAGCCCCGAAGAGAAAGCCTCCCCAAAAATTACCTGAATTATCTGCCATAGCTTTGCCTTAACGATCTCAACAACATTGAATGGTGCTTAAGCATTACTTAAACAGTGAGACTTTTGGCACATCATATCATTTTGGTTTACGTTAGGGACGCACAGTAAAATAAAGAACCGATTTTTTGTGGTGCGACAAAGCCGCACTACAAAAAATTGGTTCTTTATTAAATCGCAAAGCCTTACAGCATCGCAAACACGAAAAAGCAGCTATAGTGATGGTCTAGTGCCGATTTTAGGTTGCAACAAAATAGATGCAGCACCTTTGCTTTCATCTAGTTTGGTGAGGAAGTTTGCTAATTTTTTGGGATCTAGTTCTGCGGGGAGAATGAGTTTACCTTGTTCATCTCTTTTCATAAAAACTGAGTTGTTGTTTAAACCAGCCTTTACTAAATCACTGCGCTCGGTGAGAGCTACATCATCCTTAGGATTTTTGGATAGCCAACTAGTATAAGCATCGAGTGCATCATACCAATATGCATTTTTTGCATAGATCCTTGCTTTTTCTAAATCATTTTTGGCAGCAGCGATCGCTTTTGAAACCACAGGTTCATCATCTCGACGGATGGAAGCATAGACATCAACTTGAGACGCACCACCATTACCTTGCCAACGAATTTGCCAACGCTGCGCTTTTCCTTTCATTAACTCAGGCGCATTTTCTGGCAAGGTGAATTTATAGAGTCCTGAATCATCGGCTTTACCTTCAGCTACAAAAACTGATTTTGCTGCTCTGTCATGACTATCACGCAAAAAGAAAGTCACTTTAAATGGGCTTTTACCACTATTGATTTGAGGAACTGTCGTTGATGTAGTTGTGGCAGTATTTTGAGGGGCAACGTACCAGTACAATGTTGGACGAGCCGCTAAAGTCTTTGCTCCATCTTCAAGTCCTAGAATCGTAATCAGAGGTAAGTCTCCCCTAGTTGCACCACCTGAACTTGCAGATTTTGGTAACCCTAAGCCATATTTAGCAAACGCCTCAGACACCAAAAATGTCGGACTTGCGACAGATGCTATACAGATTGTGCTGAGAGCGATTGCTCTTTTGATACTGATTTTAAGGTGAGTCTTCGTTGAAGTCATGGTTGTAATCATCCCAGTTGTAATTATCCAGTTGTTTTTACTAGCTTCAGCACAGGACAACATCAATTTACTAAAGCCTAATTATAGGTTTCAGGTCGAGAAGTTGTGATAACAAGTTCCCTCAAAATAAAAATATTTTTATAAATATTTTTATTTTGAAAGGAGAAGTGGCGAAAAACACGACCTCTCCTTTCAAGTTTATAGTCAAAGTCAAACTTGCAGATCTTCCGTGTTTTAGCGAACAATGACCTAATCAACCTCAGAGAAGTTGCTCTTTACACCCTAGATCATCACTACAAAACGATTCACAAACAAATTACATCAAATCACTTTCATGATATCTAAAAATTGGCTTTAGGTTACTGATTTCGATATTTGACATCACCCAGATGAGTGATTGCATTTTGCAGATTTTCCTTAACAATAAAGGTTAGCAAATTATGTGATCGCTCAAATGAAGCATTTGTGACAATTGATCATAAAGCTAATGACTAAAGTTTATCGATCAGATGATTGGGAGTGCTGGCTGAATTTATATAATTTTCTTAAGCAAAATTAAAGATAACCAAAGGTAATCACAGGGAATAATTAATATGAAGTTCATATTATGGAACTTTCCCTTTAGTCAACGTTATAGGGCTAATTCTTAAATTAGGGTTGTCGGGAACCTGTAGTTTATTCCCCGCGTCCTATGTAACCTAGCAGTCAGTAAAACCAGTAAAGCATTTTCGGCAGTTAAGCTAGTCAGGTATTCTTACCCAAAACTTGTGTATATTTCCATTACACATTTTAAGTTTAGAGATTCAGAGCTTCAGTTTTTTCTTTATCCAAATCTCGATATCGGAACAATTGCTCTCAACAATTGTATTTCTGGAATCTTAATTAAATCTAATCAAATCTAAATAAGTAGTTGCATACGTAACTTTAATTGTTATTTGATTTTTTAGATTCATAGTTTTAGTTTGTAATCTTTTCTAAGCATTAAGGCGATCCGATTACATTAATAACAGCAGGTTGGCTTTCTTAATCCCATGAAAATCATAAAATACCCAAAATAATGAGTGTAAATACTTAGTCAAATTCTAGCAAAATCTTTAGAGAGATAGTAATAGCCGTCCTTTGACTTTTATAGTTAATTTGTAATAATATGTAACTTCAGACGCAAGAGAAAAAAAGGTTGATCATGTATTATACAAATCAACTTTGGAGCAAATGACACATTATTAGATCAACTTTATAAAACTTAAAGATTATGATTTTAAGCTATCAAGCTCATGGATTTGGATTTTAAAATTACTGGGTCTTCTTTAGTATCAGACTTCTAGTCTTAGAGAAGCACTCTTGGAAAACGCATAGTTTAAAAAAAGTAGGAGCGATATGTCTGAAGAACCATTGACCCAAACCACACCAAAGACAGTGGATAGGCAAGCTAACAAGCAGGTCGGTCTGTCTGCTGACATGGTTCGCACATACTTGCATGAAATCGGGAAAATCCCTCTACTTAGCAATGAAGAGGAGATTATCTATGGCAAGCAAGTGCAGCAGATGATGGCGCTGTTTGAAGTTCAAGAAAAGATTGCTCAAAATAGCGATCGCCTACCAACGGAACAAGAGTGGGCGGAAACTGTTGGACTAGAGCCAGAGATTTTGCTTAGCCTCATTCGCGTTGGCACACGCGCTAAACGCAAAATGATCGAGGCAAACCTCCGTTTAGTGGTCTCTGTCGCGAAGAAATATCAAAAACGGAACTTAGAACTTCTGGACTTAGTGCAGGAAGGAACTCTGGGGTTAGAGCGAGCCGTAGATAAGTTCGATCCTACTAAGGGCTTTAAGTTTTCGACCTATGCCTATTGGTGGATTCGTCAAGCGATTACGAGGGCGATCGCTCAGCAAGCGCGGACTATTCGCTTACCAGTTCACATTACCGAAAAGCTCAACAAAATCAAAAAAGCCCAACGCCAACTTTCCCAAGATCTTGGTCGAGTTGCCACGGTAGCTGAAATTGCCTATGAGCTAAATATCAAGACTGATCAAGTTCGCGAATGTCTATCCCTATCGCGTCAGCCAATTTCTCTTGACTTACGCATTGGCGATAATCAAGATACCGAACTTGCTGAGTTATTAGAAGATACAGGACGTTCTCCTGATAACTATGTAGAGCGCGAGTCTTTACGGACAGATATTCAAAGCTTGCTTAAGGAGTTACCCGAAAAGCAACGTCAAGTGATGATTTTGCGTTACGGGCTTGAGGATGGACAGGAAATGTCGTTAGCTAGTATTAGCAAGCGCATGGATCTCAGCCGCGAACAAGTAAGACAATTAGAGCGTCAAGCGATGGATTATCTACGCAAGCGCAAAACCAGAATGCAAGAGTATCTGGCTAGTTAAAAATAAGTGCGGCTCTTAGAGTCGCACTTATTTTTTATTGAAAGTTATAAAAGTTAAGCCTTGAAAATTTGCAATAATCTAGAGTTAGTTCTTCAATACTTACCCAAGTCACAATCTTTATGCCGCTCAAATCTACAACCCGTCATATTCAGATTTATGCTGCCATTGTTGAGGAGCAGAATGATGAGCTTATCGATAGCGAAAATATGCTCACCCTAGATGTAGATCCTGATAATGAACTGAACTGGACAGATGGCGCTCTGCAAAAGGTATACCGCAAGTTTGATCAGCTTGTGGAGGATTATAAAGGCGCAGACCTGACTGATTACAATTTGCGTCGCATTGGTTCAGATTTAGAGCATTTTGTGCGATCGCTATTACAAGAGGGCGAAGTTACTTACAATCTCAATCATCGATCGCTTAACTACAGTATGGGTTTACCGCAGATCGTCAACACTGAAGCCAAATAGAGATATAGACACCGCTGCACGTTGTTTATTCTCGTTATCAAATTTAGCAATACTCAAAAACTATGCCTGAAAACACTGTATCAACTTCTGAAGAGCCAAAGGCAAAACCTGCCGCAAAGCCCAAAGCCGAGAAACCTCCAGCGATCGAAGAGTTACCCTTTGACGAATTTATTAACAAGCATTATCTACCTGCGTTAACTAAAGCCTTTGCTAAGCAAGGTGTAGATGATCTGCAATTGGAATTTGGCAATTCTCAAGTACATGGGATCTGGGCGCAAGGGCTACGCCAGTTTACGGTTTATTTTTCTAAAGCAGATCTCAATGCTCAGAAAGCTTTTTCCTGTGCTGATGCTGGGCGATCGCCTAGTACAATTGAGCCTTTCTTGATCGATGAGCGTAAAGCTCCACTCGATTTACTTGTATTTGGTGTGATTCAACGCTTAACAGCCCAAAAGTGGTTGACTGCTAACTAGAAAAAAAGGGGTGCGATGCACCCCTTTTTATTTTTATTTCGGCACAATAGCTTGTACACCATCTTTAATTTCAATCTTCATGCCCAGTTTATCTAGCTCCTGAGCAATAATCTCCACAGTTTTTTTATCAGTCGCATTTTGTAAAACTACTGACCAAGCGCCAATCTGCGCTTTAGTTAAATCCTGTTCTTCTTCTAGCCATTTAGCCGATTGGCGAGATGCCTCAGCGACAAGCTTAGGATTTTCAACAAGTTTCTTGCCTGACAAGCTAGCTCTATCAGCCCATTTAGCAGCTTGGAGATAAGAAAATCTTGCGCCTTTAGCATCACCCAAAAACAATAGCTGATCCGTGGCTCTATATCGCCATACAGTATAAGCACTAGGCTGTTGATCAGGGTCTAAAAATTTTAAACCCTTACTATAAATTTCGATCGCTTTACTAGCGGCTCCCGCAAAAATTGAAACACTCGCTGACATATATATGTAGCTACTAGTAAATCTAGGATCTCGATCAATAATATTTTCAAAATAAAGTGGGCTTAGGCTATACCCCGTTTTCAGGTTGTTTCTAGCAACATCATCGCCAAAGTATTGTAGAAATTGCAAAAAAGCAAAGTTAGCAATCATGTTATTAAAGCCAAATCCACGGGGCGGCAATTGGCGAATTAGTTTAAGACGCGCTTCTTCATCTCTGACGGCTTTCTGCGTCTCTTCTAAAGTTTGTCCACTCAATCTTTGATTAAGTTTGGGAAATTGCAATGCGAGTGCGATCGCTGCAAAAACAGCGATCGCACTTAAATTAATTGCAAGTTTACGAAACCGCATCTGAATTAATTGCCTTCGGAAATGAATGTATCTTTGCTAAGACTATCAATCAGTTTATTGCTTGGTGCACCATCAGCAGGACTAATTGTGTAAAAGTTTTGCGCTCTAACGATTGCATTACGAGTTTCGCCACTCAATACCCCATCCACCTTACCAGTGTAGAAGCCTCTCTGAGCCAGTAATCTTTGCAATTCTGAGACTTGAGTGTTGGCAGTTGTTGCTACTGGGGCTGTCGTAGGCTTAGCCACTGGGGCTGTTGTGGGCTGTACTACTGGAGTTGTCGGTTTAGGAGTTGCTTGGATTGTGGGTTGAGGAGTTGCGGCTGCTTGGGGTTGAGTCGTTGGTTGAGGAGTTACCTGTGGCTTGGGTTCCACACGAATAGTTGGCGTGACAGTTGGCGTGACATTAGTTACCGCAATCTGTTGTTTCGGCGCACCTGCTTCTAGAGCCGCGATCGTTCTTGCTCCAGCCACGCCATCCGCCGTTAAACCATAGGCTTTTTGAGCAGCAATAATTGCATCTCTAGTACGTGTCCCCAGAAAACCTGTAATTGGGCCATTATAAAAGCCGCGATCGGTCAGCAAGTTCTGTAAATTGGCGACTCCACCATCGTTAGCCGCAGTAACATTATTAGCAGCTTGATTACTTGTAGGTGTTACGGTGGCTGATGGTCTTGCATCTGCTTGCAATGCAGCAATAGTTTGAGCACCTGCAATGCCATCAGTTGTTAAGCCATAAGCTTTCTGAGCAGCAGCGATCGCGGCATTAGTCTGCGCCCCCTTGACTCCATCGATCGCTCCATTGTAAAAACCACGCTTGGCTAGTAATTGCTGCAAGTCCACAACATTTTTGTCACTAGTTGTCACAGTTGGAGTTGTGGTGGTGTTCTTGGTGGCAATACTCACATTGCTAGCTCCCGATTCTAGGGCTGCAAGAGTTTGAGCGCCTGCAATACCATCAGTAGCTAAGCCATAGTTTTTCTGAGCCGCGACTATCGCTGCGCGAGTTTGAGATCCCATGATGCCATCTACTGCACCATTGTAAAAACCACGCTTGCTGAGCAATTCTTGCAGATTGGAGACATCGGCACTTTTAGTAGTTGCTGTAGCGCTGATGAGGGTAGCTGTAGATTTGCTGCTGCCATCTGACTCTAGCGCCGCTAGGGTCTGCGGACCTGCAACACCATCGGCTGTGAGGTTATAAGCTTTCTGAGCTGCCACGATCGCCGAGCGAGTCTGAGATCCCATGATGCCATCGACAGCACCGTTGTAAAAACCACGGTCAGCCAGTAATTTCTGAAGATTCATCACAGTCGATGAGACGCTGGTGGTAGTTTCACCTACGGCAACAGTCTCAGCAACATCAACTGTTGTGGCGATCGCCTCTGGGGCTTTTCCATCTTCGAGTGCGGCGATCGTTTGACTACCTACAATGCCATCAGGATTAAGTCCAAAGGCTTTTTGGGCGCGAAGAATGGCATTTTTTGTTGAAGCTCCTGATACACCATCGATCGCCCCAGGGTCAAAGCCATTTTTTGCTAGTAGCGATTGTACATATTTCACATCCGACGATGGAGCTTCAGCCGCTAAAACATTTAGGGTCGAACCTAATCCAATTATGAGAGTAGTCCCTGTCAGGAGTACATTCAAACTGAGTTTGGCAGATTTAGTAGTTAATTTGTTGAACCATACTTGGAAGGTTTCAGTACTTTCATTGGCGATCGCATCATCAGTGTAGATAGATTCTTCTTGGATATATGCTAAGAGTTCCATAATTAGACCTTTGGGAGATTAAAAATTAAGATTTGCGATTGAGAAAAATTTAGAGAACTTGGGAGAACTTGACGGAAGTTACTCAACTTTTTTTATGTGGATATTTAGGATGAATTAGAATTTTTAGCTGCTGGCACATTTTGACTAGAGGTTGGAATTTGAGTTCCATTTCCTAACGGAGTGCTGCTAGGACTGGAAATTGTCTGAACAGTTTGATTTGCATTACTGGAAGTGGTTTGAGCGATAATCTGAGCAGGATTTTGAGATTTAAGAGCTGTCGCTACATCGGCGGACAAATCACCCGTGGCGACTTGTCCATAAGCAAGCTGAGCCTTCAAAATACTTGCCTTAGTCTGCATATCGTATAAACCATTAAGATCTGCATCATAAAAGCCTCGTTCCTTAAGTAACGTTTGAATTGCCAAGACATCCTGAGTAGCTGGCAATCTGGGAAAAGCAGGCTGAGTGAGGGGAAGATTGTTGCCACCAGCTAATAATGCGCGAATAGTTAAGGGACCTACAAAGCCATCCTGAGATAAGGCGTAGGCTTTTTGCGCTTTCAGTATGGCGTTAGTTGTAGTTTGCCCTAACTGTCCATCAATTTCACCTTGATAAAATCCCCTTTGTTTCAGTAGCATTTGCAAATTGCCAATCTCACTTATCGCTGGCTGTTGAAAGTTGCTGGCTGGAGGGTTATTTGACCGCACAATCACAATTGTTTGGTTTGGTGACTGGCTTACCCGATCACTAGGAGTCAGGTTTCCTGTAGGTTGATTTGGTTGCTGAGGTGCTAAAGGCTTACTCACTGATGAGTTTCGTAACAAAGCCAAGGTTTTCTCCCCAGGAATACCATCGGCAACGAGATTGGCTTGAGTTCTTTGAAAGTCAATCACCGCTTGCTTAGTATAGCGACCATAAACCCCATCAATCGCACCCACCGCAAATCCACGTTGAGCTAGTAAAGTCTGCACCTCTAACATGTAGCTGGTATTGCAGATATATAAGTTGTTACACCAAGGCGCAACATTCACCGATGGCTCTAGTACATGGGCAGCCATAGCGGGAGTTAAATTCCAGCCCATCCCACTAAGGCTAGTAAAGGCGATCGCTGATAGTAAATAGGCTTGCTGTTTAATCGTGATGAAATTCCAGTCAAACTTATTTACCTGCTCTTCGTCAGCACAAAGCTCATCACAAGTAAGCAGATGGTGATCTGTCGTTCCTTGATTGGCTTGTTCATATGCCCATGCATCATATATATATGCTGCAAGTTCCATAATGGCTACCAAATGATTGCGGTCTAACTTATTTTAAACGATTTTTTCTGGTTTCTTACGTCAAAAAATGTATACATGTTTTTTACAGCGCTTTGCGCTCAAAACCAAACCAAGAAAAAAAATTTGAAAGCGTTGTATCACAACGCTTTCAAATTTTTTTTCTTGTAGCTCGTTAGCAAGCAAAAAAATAGAATGGGGCGCGAAGCGCCCCATTCTATTTTTTGTCGTAATCGTTGGAAATTTCCGCAGCGATTGGTTGTGTTTTATGGATATCTGAATCGTACTTAATTCCTATTTGCACCACATTGTCCTGTTTCGGTTCGGGACGCGATCGCTCAATTCCCCTTCGTCTTTCTGAAGTTCTTACTTCACTAGTATCCTCAGTCACCACTTCATAGAGAATTGCTTGCTTGTTTGCCTCAGTACCACGCCGCAACACCCGCCCCAAACGCTGAATATATTCTCTGGCTGAACCTGTACCCGATAGGAGGATGGCAATTCGTGCATCAGGCACATCAACACCTTCATTTAAAACATGGGAAGCAACTAGAGTCTTATATTTACCTTCTCGAAAGAACGTTAGAATTTCATGGCGTTCCTTCACGGGAGTTTGGTGAGTAAGGGCTGGAATTAATAAATCCTGTGAAATGCGATAAACCGTAGCGTTGTCATTGGTAAAAATCAGTATTCTTTCGCCGAAATGTTGAGCCAACAAATCTGACAGGACTCGTAATTTTGATTCTGTTCCTAAAGATAATTCCTTCGATTCACGGTGGGCAAGCATTGCTCTTCGACCTGCTTGCGATCGCGCACTTGCTTGGACAAATCTTTGCCAGCCTTCAAGACTACCGAGAGAAATTTTTGATTCCTTTAAAAACTGATTGCGACTTTGAATTAGAGAATCATAGCGCTCGCGTTCTTTTTCCGAAAGAGAAACTTTGATCTGAACAATTTTATGTTCGGCTAAAGCTTGACCTGCTAGGTCGTCAGCAGATTTGCGATAGACTTCTTCACCAATTAGAAATTCTAAATCTGCATGTTTGCCATCGCTACGTTCAGGTGTGGCGGTTAATCCCAGCCGATAAGGGGCGATCGCATATTCAGCAATCACGCGATTAAAATCAGTAGGTAAATGATGGCATTCATCAAACACGATCAAGCCGTAGAGATTGCCTAAAGCTTCCGCTTGAATTGCGGCACTGTCATAGGTTGAAACGAGAATTGCTGTGCGATCGCGTGAACCACCTCCCAATAAACCAATCTCCACATCAGGAAACGCCGCTAATAAATGGGCATACCACTGATGCATCAGATCGAGAGTCGGCACAATCACTAAGGTGCTGCGATTGGTGACTTGCATCGCTAACTGCGCTAAATAAGTTTTACCTGCGGCTGTCGGTAAAACAACCACGCCACATTTGCCGACTCGCTGCCATGCGGCTAGAGCCTCACTCTGATGTGGATATGGTTCCATTTTGGTGTGAGAAATCAAGTTAACTTCTTGATATCCCCGTGACTTATCTTCGATGGCGATGCCTTCTGAGCGCAGAGTCAAAATCAACTCACGATAACGATTAGCAGGAATGCGAAACTTCTCAATGCGATCATCCCATGTAGCAAATTCAATCCATGATTTGCCTTTAGGTGGTGGATGGAGAATTAAGGTTCCGCGATCGTAGGTGAGATTGGGAATACGAGGCATTTCTAGTACAAATGGTGTAATTATGTTTTCAAGGGTTGTAAAAGTTCGCAAAAATGTTTTAAATATTTAGGAACTAATCTTTTTAAAATTCGTCTTTCGCTAGAAGTGTGCTTCTGTATCTAAAAAAGTGACCATGTGAGGATTGTAAACTTTTATGCTTAAAATCAAACCTAAAGCCTCAATCAATTTAGTTGCGCTGACAGCAACAACGATCTCATCAACATTAATATTAAGTGCTTTACATCCCAACTATGCTCAGGCTGAAGTTCAAAAAGAAGCAGCGATCGCCTCAAATGAATCTGAACTAGTGCGGTCAATTGGCTATGATCCAATGATCATGCCTACCACCACGGCTAATCAATCACAGACATTGCAATCTCCCACCAATCCTAGTACTGATTCAGAAGTTATTCGGGCGATTAATACTGAATTGGTACAGTCAAAACCAGTCAAAACCAGCGATCGCACCAAACCAAATCTTAACGCGCAGGGTGTTACCTCAGTTTCGCAACTAAGTGATGTCAGACCTACAGACTGGGCTTTTACAGCATTACAATCTCTCGTTGAGCGCTATGGTTGCATTGCAGGATATCCCGATAGCACCTTTCGTGGTAGACAAGCCACAAGCCGTTATGAATTTGCTGCAGGTTTAAACGCTTGTCTCGACAAAATCAACGAAATCATCTCCGCAGGGCTAGCTGACAAAGTTAGCCAAGAAGATCTCGCCACGTTGAAAAAACTGCAAGAGGAATTTGCTGCCGAGCTTGCGACTTTGCGCGGTCGAGTTGATGCACTCGAAGCAAAAACCGCCAAGCTAGAGGCTCAGCAATTCTCGACAACAACGAAGCTGTTTGGGCAAGCTATTTTTGGACTGCAAAGCCGATTGCCAAATACTGGCAATCTCACTCCAAGAGATGGTACACGCAACACCGTCGATGATGCGACTAATCTTACCTTTGGCTATAACCTGCAACTCAGCTTAGTCACCCAGTTTGACAATCGCAGTCTTTTGTTAACAGGTATTCAAGCAGGAAATGCTTCTACTGCTTCCACCCTTTTTGCCAACAATAACTTTCTGACCAATACCTATACTCGCCTTGGATATGAGCTGGATACAGCCAATTCAATCCAATTGAGCGATTTGTCCTATCGATTTTTAGTGGGCGATAACCTTGCGGTGATCGTGGGTGCAGCAGGAGTTGCTCCATCAAGTGTATTTCGTGGTCCCAACCGTTATGAAAGTGCGGGTCAAGGTGCGCTCTCCGCCTTTGCTCAACGCAACCCCATCCTCAACTTCCCAGGGCAAGCTGGTATTGGCTTTGACTGGCAAATCAGCGATAACATTAGCTTGCAAGGTGTTTATGCAGCAGCATTAGCTTCAGATCCAAACAATGGTTTAACAGGTGGTCCCTTTACCGCAGGCGTACAACTTGCCCTCACACCCAGTGATGCTATTGATCTTGCACTGTATTACCTTAATTCCTATACTACCAATGCCAGCTTAAACACAGGCGTTGGTGATAACTTAATCGGTCCAATCGCAGGACGTTTTTCAACCAATGCCTTTGGTGGTACGGCAACATGGAGAATCTCTCCTCAAATTACTTTGGGTGGATGGGCTGGCTACACTACATCCGCTACTAGAGATGCAGGACTCGGTGGTTCAGTTGACACATTTAACTGGATGGCGTTTTTAAACTTCCCCGACTTGTTTGCTGAAGGTAACTTGGGCGGTATCTACGTGGGACAACCTCCTAAGATTACCAGCAGTAACCTTACTCAAAATGGCGTACCTGCGTTTAACATTCCTAGTGCGATCGGTTTGGCTGGTGTTGCCCCTGGTGACTTTGGCGGTCAGCCTGCCTCAACTACTCATTTAGAGTTGTTTTATCGGATGCGTTTGAATGACAATATTAGTATTACTCCAGGGGTACTATTTATTTTTAATCCTGTGCAAACTTCAGGCAGCGACACGATCACTGTTGGCGCTATCCGCACAACTTTCACTTTCTAAATAAATTAGATATATCTATAGCCAAAATCTCAAAGAGAGTTGCACCAGCACTCTCTTTGAGATTTGTTTTTTTATCTTAATATCGCTCTAACTATTAGGTACTGGTCAGCTAATCAGGGATAGCTGCTGAAACGCCAATTTCATGCCGACAAAAAAGACGTAAATACGTCGATCCCGCTTTAACTGTCTAGTGCCTGATGATGTTAAAAAAGGAACATTAAACAGCATTCTCAAGCAAGCAGGATTAAAGTAAATAGACAAATACCTTATCGTTTAAAAAAAAGCATTACGGGTTTCTCGGCTTATTCCCCTGATATTTTGGGCTGTATTACTACAGGTGAAACTTTAGAAGAAAATCGGAATAATATGCAATCTGCTTTATCATTTCATTTGCAAGCGATCGCCAACGATAACGAACCAATCCCACAACCTAGAGGCATTGAATCTTATGTAGATGCTCTAGAGAATTCTGAGGGCGAAGAGTTGTTTCTTACTTACATTAATTTTCAAAGTGTTTTACCTGAATTTGTAATTGCATAGGCGATCGCATTTTTCAAGAGGCAGTAGAAATATAAAATCTAAAAATCAAAGTAGATAAAGGGTAGTTTCTTGTCGGGGCTGAGGATGCTCACTAGAAATAGGCTGACGGGGACTAGGAATAATTTGACTTGCCAGTTTAATTGCCACTTAGCGCGATCGCAGCGATAGGCAATCAGTGACAAAAGAACTATCGTAAACATTAATAACGAGATTTGCCCCACCGTGATCCCAAGGGACTCCACATAGATTTTCACACCAAATTGGGGATCGCTTTCGTAGCCCCAAAGCCTTTGCAAAAACATATTGGTATCGGCTAAATTGGGTAAACGGAAAGGAATCCATCCTAAAAAGACCACTAACTGCGTGATCACAATTGCTAAAATCTGCATTGGTAAAGGTTTCCAAATCTTATGTAAACCTTCAAATACGCTGCAAACTTCCATCCAGAGGCGATGTACTACTAGCGCCGCCCCATGCCAGACTCCCCAAATAATGAAGCCCCAGTTAGCTCCATGCCAAATGCCAACTACGAGCATGATGATCATCAAGTTCAGGCAAGTGCGCCAAAGCCCACCCCGTGAGCCGCCGAGGGGAATATAAAGATAATTTCGCATCCATGCGCCGAGGGTCATGTGCCAACGTCGCCAAAAATCAGAGATGCTTGCGGAAAAATAGGGGAAATCAAAATTTGGGGGTAGCTTGAAACCTAGTAACAAAGCGCTACCCCTTGCCATATCGATATAGCCGCTAAAATCGCAATAAATCTGAATGCCATAGGCGAAGAGTGCTAGCCATAGATCAACACTACCTGCGCGTTCCGTATTCCGAAAAGTCAGATCGACGAGTCGCGCCATATTGTCGGCGATGATCCCTTTTTTGACGGCTCCACAGGCGAATAGCCAGATACCTTCGGCAATGTCAGGCAAAACAGGGCGCGATCGCGTAATGAGTTGGGGCGCAAATTCTTGATAACGGGTAATTGGCCCCGATAGTAGCTTGGCAAAAAATAACTTATAAGCGGCAAAGTGGAGAAAATCCTTGGCGGGGCTATTACCGCTATAGGTATCGATCAGGTAAGCAATTAACTCAAATACAAAAAAGCTGAGGGTGATCGGCGGTACGATGTTTGCCTTCGCCCAGATTGCTAGCGAACTCCCCACTGGTAAACCCGTAATATTGCCGATCGCCGTCGCTACAAACGGAATGTATTTAAAACCAAATAGCAGTAGCACGTCAAAAAATATCCCCACAAACAGCAGCCACTGCTTTAGGAATTTATCTCCTTTGCGAATTTCTCCTCCTAGCCAGAAATTAACTGCCAACATCACTAGCAATAGCCAGACATACTGTCTCTGGATAAATGAGTAAAACATTAAGCTTGCCGTCAAAATAACTAACAAGCGTGCTTGCACATTGGGTAAGAGCCAATAAACAATTGTTGTGATAATCAGGAATTGAGCATAATCAAGGGATAAAAAATCCATTTTTATGCCAGACAAAAACTGAGAAAACTGGAGGGGTAGAAAATCCATCGTTAGGAGACTACTTCAGGCTTAGGCAGATTTAGCAGCACCGAAGGATCATCAAGTAGGTCATCATCAAGATGTTTAATGGGAACCCAGCTTGGTAAGGTGGAGCTAGCTTCTTCTACCTGTAATTGGACACAGGGAATTGTATCCGAAAGTATGGAGCTTGCCATCATGCCTGTATGAATCTCAACATGTGCCGACGCGATCGCTTCAAAGATGAGATTTTGACCAGGAAACACGACCCGCTCGAAATACCACTGTGGGACATTAGTAATCCGCGCTATTTGGATTTTGCTAGTGGCATTTACATAGGAGCAGACAATTATTTTGTCGTGTAAATCAGCAGGTAACGGATCAAATATGGACATAGTATTTTTTATATAAAGTTGTTTAAGCAAAAATTAACAAGATTTTTGAACCTCAAACTAACCTAGATTAGTCATAAATCCAAAAATATCCTTAATCAAGTCAAACAGACCCTGCCGATCTCTTTGAAATTAACAAGAATACTAATCTTGCCATTTTGCTCGTACATAAAACTAACACTCAAGGCTAATTAACGATTGTAAACACTACTACCAACTAATAATTCAGCGATCACTAATTTGATCCCCACTTTGTTGATCCCCATGATTACCGAACTAGCCGTAAAGTGAATATAATTAAGATATGTAAAGACTTAGCGCTCAATATTTTGCGATTTCTCAGTGTAGAAATTGCGATGAAATCCCCAAAAATAATAAAAACCTTAAGAAAAAATTTAGATCAGAGATAAAATCCTATGTCCACCACTGATTCCATAAGAAATCCCCTTGATTTAACGAGAGATCGATCTGGTGTATCTGTGGGCTGCGATCGCATTCTCTACATTCGCCTACCATGCAACCCGATTTTTCCGATTGGCGTAGTTTATTTATCCGATCACATTCATAAGGTTGCGCCCCATGTACAGCAAAATATTTTTGATTTAGGTACTGTGCCACCCCTTGATTTTTATGCAGCTCTAGATCGGGCGATCGACAAGTTTCAACCCAACTTATTAGTATTTTCATGGCGCGATATTCAGATTTATGCGCCTGTGGGCGGACGCGGTGGTAATCCTCTGCAAAATGCCTTTGAGTTTTACTACGCCAAAAATCCTTTTAAGAAATTACGTGGGGCTGTGAATGGATTACGTCTATTTACCTCTTACTACACCGAACTTTGGCGCAATTCACAGTTAATCAAACGCGGATTAGCTCGTGCTAGACGCTATCACCCTGAGGCTAAAGCCGTGATCGGTGGCGGTGCGGTCAGCGTTTTTTATGAACAGCTAGGTAATGTCTTACCCAAAGGCACGATTATTTCGGTTGGTGAAGGTGAATCATTACTAGAGCGTTTGGTGCAAGGGAGAGAAATTGAAAGTGATCGCTGCTATGTGGTCGGTGAAACGAAGCCTCGCGCTAGATTAATCCATGAGCAACCCGCACCGATTGAAAAAAGCGCTTGCGATTACGAATATATCGAATCGATTTGGGAAGATTTTAATTACTATTTCCGCGATCGCGACTTTTATATAGGTGTGCAAACTAAGCGCGGCTGTCCCCATAACTGTTGCTACTGCATTTACACCGTTATCGAAGGCAAACAGGTTCGCATCAATCCCACCGATGAAGTGATCAAGGAAATGCGAACACTCTACGATCGCGGTGTTCGCAATTTCTGGTTTACCGATGCTCAGTTTATTCCTGCAAAAAAATTCATTGATGATGCCGTTGAATTATTAGAAAAAGTAAAAGCATCGGGTATGACTGACATCCATTGGGCAGCCTATATCCGTGCGGACAATCTTACGCCTTACCTCTGTCAGTTAATGGTGGAGACAGGCATGAGCTATTTTGAGATTGGCATCACTAGCGGTTCGCAAGAGCTTGTTCGTAAAATGCGAATGGGCTATAACCTCAAGTCTGTTTTACAAAATTGTCGCGATCTCAAAGCCGCAGGTTTTAATGAGTTGGTATCGGTTAACTATTCCTTTAATGTTATCGATGAAACCCTAGAAACAATTCGCCAGACGATCGCCTATCACCGAGAACTGGAAGCGATTTTCGGAGCCGACAAAGTGGAACCTGCGATCTTCTTCATTGGCTTACAACCCCATACCCATCTGGAAGACTATGCTTTCAAAAACAACATTCTCAAACCCGACTACAACCCTATGAGCATGATGCCTTGGACGGCCAAGAAGCTACTTTGGAATCCTGAGCCTCTGGGTTCTTTCTTTGGTGAAGTCTGTTTAGAAGCATGGAAGCGTGATGATGACGACTTCGGGCGTACCGTGATGAATATTCTAGAGGAGCGTCTTGGACGCGCACCATTGGAAGAAGCTCTCGCTGCACCAATGAAGGAACTAGTTAATGCGTAAATATCAAGAGGCTCGCTTGGCGAGCCTCTTGGCAATCATTGGAGAATCGCAATGGAAGAATTATTAACATTGAGAGACTTATTGATCAAGGGTGACGTATCTGGAGCGTTAGCCATTGTTGATGAGATGGAAGAAATGAGCAAAGACGATAAAATCAACAATATTACTAGCTACGCAATCATCTTACTCATGCATCTGATTAAACAACAAATAGAAAATCGTACTACTCGTTCTTGGGATCTTTCGATTCGTAATTCGATCCGCCAAATTCAGCGCAAAAATAAACGCCGCAAGTCTGGTGGGGTTTATTTAGATCAAGAAGATTTGCTGGATATTTTGCACGAGGCTTACAACGATGCGATCGATGGCGCTTCTTTAGAAATATTTGAAGGTCGCTATGAACCTCAAGAATTAGACACAATGGTTAATCGGAAAGATCTGTTTAATCAGGCGATCAATCTCATTGAAAGTATTTAAAGAAATAAGACTTATGCAAAAGAACGAACTGTAGGGGCAGTTCATGAATTGCCCCTTGTATCTAGGAAGAAAAGTAAAGGATAAAATCTTTACTACAATCCAAACAAGCAAAAGCAGAGATAAACTCGTTTTGCCCCTAGGGACACCAAGCCCGAACTGTAGATAGAGTCGTCTTTGCTTCAACAGTGGAAACAAGTAAAGACTGGACAGTATCAGAGGTCGCCCCATGGGTAAACCTGCATTCACAAGGATAGTTCAATACCACTGATTGCTTGATGGACAAACCTAGCAACAAGACTGGAAGCAGCAATGAACAATAGCAATGAAGTATATAGCAGTCCTCTTAGTACAGGACAAAAAGTTGCAAAAGTAGGCAGGAAGGGGTTTTATAAAAGATAACCACATCGCCAATAAAACCCCTGTGAAAGAGATTAACCTATTTCGCGAAAAGTTGCATGAACATCTGCAATGGAATGGAGCAAGACT
>NZ_NDHW01000031.1 GCF_002251945.1 Pseudanabaena sp. SR411 | reverse complement strand
CTCGGCTTCCTTTTGCCTTGCGGGGATCTGGTATCTCTTTGAGATAATCAACTAGACTATTACTCATTTTCTAGCTTATTTGACTTGATTGGATTAAATTATTACAAAACACATCTAAGTCTGTCTCTAGCCTTTTTCTGTTTGCTCCTAACCTTTCTTGAAATAGCCCTGCCTTCCCAAGAGGAGATGGGGGGGATCTATACTTACAAAAAAGACAAGAAAAATTTATGACAAATTTTGACTACGATTTATTTGTGATAGGGGCAGGTAGTGGTGGACTCGCCGCCTCAAAACGTGCTGCTGCATTTGGGGCAAAAGTGGCGATCGCGGAAGGGGACTTGGTGGGCGGTACTTGTGTAATTCGTGGCTGTGTACCTAAAAAGCTAATGGTATATGCATCACATTTTTCGCATTTCTCTCAAGAAGCATTTGGCTATGGCTGGGACATTCCCGCAGGTAAGCTGGACTGGAACAAACTCCGCGATGCCATTCAAACAGAAATATCGCGCTTAAATAAACTACATATAAGCTTCTTAGAAAAAAGTAATGTCGAGCTAATTTCAGGATTTGCCAAATTTGTAGACACACATACGGTGGCTGTAGGCGATCGCCAATTCACTGCCGAACGCATTCTCATCGCCGTTGGTGGTGAAGCTTCTAAACCAGACTTAGCAGGTATGGAGTACGCCATCACCTCCAAGGAAATGTTTCTAATGCCCAAATTTCCACAGCGCTTTGCGGTGATTGGGGGTGGTTATATTGGGACAGAGTTTGCAGGAATTATGCGTGGGCTGGGAGCAGATGTCACCCAAATAATTCGCGATCACTATGTTTTGCGTGGTTTTGATCATGATGTCCGCATCAATGTCCAAGAAGGCATGGTTAATCATGGGATTAAATTTCACACTTGCATTGACAGCGATTCTCTAACTATTTCTAAAAACGCTTCTAAAGATGAAAGTAATCTCACGATTTCATTTAAGGATGGCGAGGGTAATTGGCAGCAAGTCCATGCTGATACGGTTCTAGCCGCAACAGGTCGTCAACCAAATCTTGCACCTTTGAGCTTAGACAAAGCGAATATCAAAGTTGTAAACGGGGCGATTGCTGTCAAAGAAGATAGCAGCACCAATCACCCCCATATCTATGCGATCGGTGACTGTACCAATCGGGTAAATTTAACTCCCGTAGCGATCGCGGAAGGTCGCGCCTTTGCCGAAACAGTTTACGGACATACGCCCAGATTTATCAGTCATACCAACATTCCCTCCGCCGTATTCTCGCAACCCGAAGCCGCTACCGTTGGCTTATCTGAAGAAAAAGCACAAGAACTATATGGCGATCGCATCAAAGTTTATAAAACCAAATTTCGTCCGATGTTTTACAGTCTTGCGGGAGGTGATACCAAAACGATGATGAAACTAATTGTTGTTGGTGAAGAAGAACGGGTTTTGGGCTTACAAATGGTAGGCAAGGATGCTGCTGAGATCATTCAAGGGATGTCCTTAGTCGTAACTATGGGAGGGAGCAAAAAAGACCTCGATAACACTATGGCAATGCACCCCACCGCCGCCGAAGAATTTATGACGATGCGTTAACTAATACGGTACATTGGTAGACCGAGTACTTATACCACAATAAATTACCCAAACCCGTAAAGTTGCGCCACTCAGTGGCGCAACTTTACGGGTTTGGATTTGTAATTAATTAATTATGTCTATCTACTTATACCAATTCACAAAAGGGTGACGACACTTTTGTGAATTGAAAATCAAACCCAGTAAGGGTTTTAAAACACAAAATCGCTATGCCACTTTGTGTTTTGGTATTAATTCAATCTTGGAGAAATCACTAAACCTATACATGTAAGAGCCATTTATGAATAGCCTTTACATGTAAATCAAATGAACCAGCTATATTGTGAAGAAATATTTAAAAATATTGTGGCTTATTGAAATATATTTATATTTATTTAACTAACAAAATCTTGTAAAGATTTATAAGGATTATGCATTGAGTATTAATCTTTAATTATTTTTTAATCATCAATCAACTCCTTACAGCCAAGCAAGGTCTAGTAATTAGTTCTAATTGTTTTTGAAGCGGGGATCGCTCATCTGGTAATGATCCCCATTTTTTATGCTTATAATCGGTACATGTTTGAAGTTGATTTTAAAAGTTTATCTCACACTTGCTTTTCTAAATCTAAATTCTCAAATTTATTGAAATATTTCTAACTATTCCTTTAGAAATACTTTTGACAAGACCCATCAAATATTTAACTCCGAACAAATTTAAACCTTTCATGTGATGAACCCATTACAAATACTGAATAATCGAGAAATATAATGTACTGATTCTAAGTTTATTAAATCTCTTTAATCAATCAGTTATCTAAAATTCTATTAAAATTTATTTAAAATCTACTTATATATTTAAGGACTTAACCAAAATGATTGAATCTATACGTTGCCCCAATTGCGGTGCGATCGCTGAGCGTCACCACCTCGCTTATCTAGCCCAAGTTAAAACTCAATGCGAAGCCTGTGACTATCTATTGGTAATGTGTACCCGCAGTGGACATGTCCTAGAGTCCTATGCTCCGGGATTACCATCAGAGCCTCGCCCAATGAAACCAATTGCTGTTCGTATCACTCCCTTTGCTCAAACTCACAGCAATAATTCTCGTAAGGATGTTGCTGCTTTCAAAATTTAAGTTGCAATGTGAGGAAATTGGGATTTAGATGCAAGTACTTAAATATAGAAAAATAGCTCTCTTAGATCTGATTCACGAGTTAATCAAATCTAAGAGAGCTATATTATGGCTGCCCTCAGAGATCGCTTCCTGATGCCCCAACTCGCTTATCAACGAACATAACCACAAACTTAATCAACATAGCTACCCAAAAAAAGTTAAAATTCAAAAGCTCTAAGTCATCGTCTACTAACAAAAGTGTAAATCAATGACTGAAAGCTCAATCGGGATTTGCAACCTACCAAAACAGAGCAACCAATCACCGATTACCCAACCCCAAACACCAATTACCGTTCTGAAACATGGCTCCAATCGCCAAACTACTGATTGCCAATCGAGGTGAAATTGCCCTCCGAATTATTCGGACTTGCGAAGAACTCGGAATTCCGACAGTTGCTGTTTATTCTGATGTCGATCGCAACTCTTTACATGTACAACTAGCCCATGAAGCTGTCTGCATTGGCGATTCACCTAGCAGCAAAAGCTATCTAAATATTCCCAATATTATTTCGGCAGCACTTACCCATAATGCTACTGCCATACATCCTGGCTATGGTTTTTTATCAGAAAATGCCAGATTTGCCGAAATTTGTGCCGACCATAACTTGATGTTCGTGGGGCCAAGCCCCCACTCGATCCGCTCAATGGGTGACAAGTCCACCGCCAAAAAGACGATGCAAAAGGCAGGTGTACCAACTATTCCTGGTAGTGAAGGCTTAATTGAGTCGGAAGAGCAGGCGATTAAAATTGCCCATGAGATTGGCTATCCTGTAATGATCAAGGCAACCGCAGGCGGCGGCGGTCGAGGGATGCGTCTAGTTACAAATCCTGATGACTTACTGCGTCTGTTACGTGCGGCTCAAGGTGAAGCTGAGGCTGCCTTTGGCAATGGTGGGGTGTATATGGAGAAAGTGATTGAGGAGCCACGCCACATTGAGGTGCAAATCTTGGCGGATATGCATGGTCATGTGGTGCATTTGGGCGAAAGAGACTGCTCGATCCAACGTCGTCACCAAAAGTTATTAGAAGAAGCGCCTAGCAGTGCGGTTAATCCCAAATTACGCGAAAGAATGGGTGATGCGGCGGTAAAGGCTGCTAAAGCGATTAACTATCTCGGTGTGGGGACAGTTGAATTTTTGCTGGATAAATACGGCAAGTTTTACTTCATGGAGATGAATACTCGCATTCAAGTTGAGCATCCTGTAACGGAGATGATCACAGGTATTGACTTGATTGCCGAACAGTTACGAGTTGCCCAAGGCGAGAAATTACGCTTCCAGCAAAAAGATATTGAGATTCGCGGTCATGCGATCGAGTGTCGGATCAATGCCGAAGATCCCGATCACAATTTCCGTCCCAATCCCGGAAAGATTAGTGGCTATTTGCCCCCTGGTGGTCCTGGTGTGCGTATGGATTCTCACGTTTATACCGATTATGTGATTCCACCCTATTACGATTCGCTGATTGCGAAGTTGATTGTCTGGGGCAGCGATCGCAATGCCGCGATTTTACGCATGAAGCGAGCTTTGCGTGAATGTGCAATTACAGGCGTACCAACGACAATTCCTTTTCATCAGAAGGTTTTAGATGATGAGGAATTTAGATTGGGGCATGTGTATACCAACTATGTGCCATTGCTGCAAGCGAGACTGGCGGAACGTGAATAAAGAAAGCACCCCGATGGGGTGCTTTTTTTATTTAGAACTATTAGTGCGATCGCTACTCCCAAAAATCAACATTTAGCATTGTGTCGATATCGCGCCCGAACTGCCATGTATCAGGGAAAGAAACCTCATGGTATTCAGTTTTTACGAGTCGCAAGGCTTTTTTAAACACATCATCAAAACATTGTAAAAAAACCTGTTTAAGACTTGGGGACTGACTCAGAATTTCATCAAGTTCATCACGCTGATTGATGATCGTGACTTCCCATCCTCTATAACATTCAGGCATATCGACATAGCAGCGCTTGAGTATGTGTTCGATCAATCGTTTAAGTCTATTTGATACCTCACGCCGATCTCTACCAGCCAATCCCTCTAGCTCCTCTATTAAATTTTCAACATCAAGATTTTGAAAATCACCCGCCTTTAATTTGGCGATCGCTTCACCTAACCACAAATTAAGGTCACGCTCGTACAAGGATGATGGTGCAATTGTTTGTGTCATTTATTTAGCTCCTTTACTATTGGTGCGATCGCCTAATTTCCCCTCGCGCTTGGCAGACTCAATATTATCTACAACCCAAGCATAGATAAGGTTAGAAACACTTCGCTTGTCTAATTTAGCAAGGTGTCTCYAARTCTTTTTTCATGTCAGCATCGAGATAGACAGCTACTCTAGGTAATTTTGATGGCAAGGGCTTCACAATCATTACACAAGATTTTACTATCTAACTGGAGTTTAGACTAAAAAAGGTAAGAAAGGCAGAGTAAAAGAGATACAAACTGCCTAAAGTAGATAAAAAAGAAAGACATATCTACAGCCATGATTATTGACAAACTACAGGAATTTCGTCAACAGGTATATGGATTTTTAG
>NZ_NDHW01000030.1 GCF_002251945.1 Pseudanabaena sp. SR411 | reverse complement strand
TTCTACCAGAAGACTTGAAACAGTATTTTCCATTTTGGCAACGTTCTGATACTTTACCCAAATGGGATATAACCATTGTTCCTAATTGATTGGTATCTTATTTCCTCGCAAGTCCCTAGCGACACCATTCACCGCTAGCATATTTTTCGCTGACATGACTCTCAGGTGCAATCACTCGATCGGCTTGAGTATTAAAGTAATCTGCAAGGATTTTATGGATTTGGGCAAATTGTTCAGTTGATTCTTGCCAGAGAGATTCTCGAAACACATCTCGCGCCACATCATCAAGGCGATAAAATCTTTGGATTGGCTCGACAAATTCCCTCTGGATCAACCAATCATAACAACTTTGTCCATTTCCCCAGTTCAACTCCGACTGCTGTGCCAGCAAGTGTTGAATCAATCGGCGATCAAACCATCGACAACAAGCCGCGATTTGTAATGCTTGCTTCTCCTTATCATTCAAACCCTGTAGCAATAATTTGACAATCCCTTGATTACCCTGAGCAAAGCTAATCGGCTTACCCTTTTCCTGTTGCTGTCGCACCCAATTGAGATAGTAAGGCAATCCCTTAGTAACCCTAAAGATTGCCGTGATTTCCACTTCATTCTTAATGCCAATATCCTGCAAATATTTCTGAGTTTGGCTTTGGTCAAATCGATCCAACTGACGCTCAAAAACGAGATTGCGATCCTGCTGAAGCTTGCGCCATGCCTCCTCATCCAACAAGCTTTTTCTACCAGCCACCACCAAACGCACCCGATGCGGCTGAAGTTGAGTATTTGCTAATAAAGATTGCCATAGCCAACGATCCAGATCCGATGGGACTTTTTCGTAGGTATCCAGCACTAATACCACCGTCTTTTTAGTCTGTTGCGATCGCAGTACCAATGCCTCCGCAAAAGCTTTAGTCAATTTAGGAATTGGCTCTAACATCAAAGCCTGTAATTCCTTATTCTTCTTCGTCGCACGATGCTGTTGTAACACCTGCTGCCAACGATCCTTTTCCGTCAATAACATCCCTGCAATATCAACCGTAGTTGTAGCAGTTGTCTCTAGCACAGGCTTACTCAATCCTGAAATTGGCATCAGATCGCCTAAAGCACTTGCCCCTGCCTTGAGCAAACTTTTCACCTGATCTATCTGTTCTTTATCAACTGACTTTTTCCCATCAATCGGTTGAGTTTGCAGTTGATTGGCTATTTGTTGATATTCGCCATATAGAACCCATTTGGTATCTTAGGAAGAGTAGAAAAAGGAGTCAAACATGGGATATAGCAGCAGCCTAAGCGATCAAGAGTGGGAGATTATAGAACCTCTGTTACCTAAAAAAAAGAAG
>NZ_NDHW01000029.1 GCF_002251945.1 Pseudanabaena sp. SR411 | reverse complement strand
AAATTCCTGAATCGCATCTAATCTCTTCTTCGCAGCCTCCGTCAATTCAAGGTTAGGYGGATACARCAAATAGGCATGAGCCTGAATCCCCGCCCGACCAACGCGACCACGCAATTGATAMAGTTGCGCYAAACCCAACTTATGAGCATCCTCAATCACAATCGTATTCACACGCGGAATATCCAACCCCGACTCAATAATCGTGGTACAGAGGAGAATATCCGCCTCATTGTTATTAAAAGCAACCATTGCCGCCTCTAACTCCGACTCCTGCATCTGCCCATGCGCGATCGCTAATCTCACATTCGGTAACATTATTCTCAAAGAAACAGCGATCGCCTCAATCCCCTCAATACGCGGCACAACATAAAACACCTGACCACCACGATCTAACTCATGCCGAATTGCTGTTTTCACCAGTGACGCATCGTAAGCAGACAGATGGGTTTGAATCGATCGCCTTGAGGGAGGAGGAGTCGCAATCACACTCATTTCCCGCACCCCAGAAAGAGCCGCATAGAGAGTACGCGGAATCGGCGTAGCACTCAAAGTCAATAAATCCACATCGCCCTTCATCGCCTTGATTTTCTCCTTCTGCAAAGTCCCAAAGCGCTGCTCTTCATCAATCACCAGTAAACCCAAATCGTGAAACTCAACATCCTTCGACAAAAGCTGATGCGTACCGACAATGACTTGAACCTGACCATCCGCAACCTGTTGTAAAACCTGCTTGCGCTCCTTCGCAGGACGAAATCGATTTACGATATCCACTGTGAAAGGATAAGCCGCAAACCGAGTTTGGAGTGTATGAAAATGCTGCTGTGCCAGAATCGTCGTGGGAGCTAACAGAGCTACTTGCTTACCCGCACAAACTGCCTTAAAAATTGCCCGCACCGCCACTTCTGTTTTGCCAAAGCCGACATCACCGCAAACTAGCCGATCCATTGGGCGATCGCTTTCCATGTCTTGCTTCACATCTTGAACTGCTTTGACCTGATCTGGTGTCAGTTGATAGGGAAAAGAATCCTCCATCTCCTGTTGCCAATCGGTATCAGGTGGAAAAGCATAGCCGACTAAATTGGCGCGGCGAACATAGAGTTGCAGTAAATCCCTTGCTAACTTGTAAATTTCCTTTTGACATTTGCTCAGGGCGTTATCCCAAGCCTTTGTATTAGCGATGCTGTTTAACTTAGGCGGCTTACTAGAAGCACTGCGATAGCGGGAGAGAATCTTCTCATTTTCTGGTGCGATCGCCACCGCAGTCTTACCATCAGCAAATTCAACGATGTAATGTGGTTGCTTTTCTCCCTTCACTTCAATGGTTTCAAAGCGCGTAAACTTACCAATCCCATATTTACGATGCACGACATAATCACCCACATTTAGCTCGTCAGGATTAACTGACTTAGCAGAAGTTATGTGTGAGGGATGGACAAAGGTGGGCGAGGCTAATAATTGCTGTCCAAATAATTCGCGATCGGTCAAGAGCGCTAGATTACAACTAGGCAAAACAAAGCCTTGCATCTCGATCAGTCCCGAATATTTCAAAATGACGGGTTTACCAGCTTTCTGAATCCGTGCAATTGACTGTAAATCATCAGAATCACTGACAAAGTTAGCAATGCAGTCATACTCCTTGAGTAAAGTTGCCACGCGCAAAGGTTGAGCCGAAATCAGAGTGACTTGATATTCCGATTTGAGATATTCACGAATCAGCGCTGCAATCTGGTCAAACTGATGGGGAACTATCGGAATAGAGGCACTGGCAAAGTCAAAAATATTGGCTTTGGGTTTAAGCGATCGCTCGGTAAGTTGAAGCATCTGAAATTTCTTTGCCTCAGTCATGCACTTGGCAAAGTCCCAATGCAGTTTCGGTGTATCTGATTGCGATTGATTTTGATAAAGCTCTTCCGCAGCTTCGTGCCAGCGATCGCCATAGCTCTGACATTGTTCTGGTTCATCAATGGCGACAATGAAGTTCTTGGGTAAGTAATGCAGTAATGTGGCTCTGTGAGCAGTAACAAACTCATGCAAATCGATAGGAGCGATCGCAATGCTGGATAGGTCAGTGAAGCTTTTAGGATTAGTGGGGTCAAACTCTCTGATTTTCTCGACAGTGCCGCGATTGCAGCTTAGGCGCACGGGTAGATTTCGATTAACTGGAAAAACTTCAAAACTAAATCCTTTGCGGCTCCATTGCTTTGATCCCTTTACTTCCTTGACTTCTTCATATCCTAATCTTGCCAGAGCAGAAGCTAATAATTTAACCGATTGCGAATCGCCGATATTGAGATAGAGGCTATGTTTTTGGAATACTTGAGTGGATGGTAGATGGGGCTGTAGCGCTTTAATGGTGGTAGCGATCGCTAGGTTAGACTGTGGTTTGGCAAGCAGTTCTGCTAATATCTCAATCCTTGTCCAAGCTGTTTCCAAATCGATTTGGGCTGATTCGTAGGGAAATGTATCAAGGGGTTGATATAGATAGACGCGCCATG
>NZ_NDHW01000003.1 GCF_002251945.1 Pseudanabaena sp. SR411 | reverse complement strand
TGCTCCTACAAAGCCACGAATGGTATCAAGAAAAATCTCGGTGTGGATTCTCTCGGTTTACCATTCTTTACCCTTTGTACCAAGGCAAGTCTGACCGATGACAATGCTTTGATTGAGATGTTTGCTCAAAACATTGACTACTTTAAATCCAAACCCGTGAATATTCCCAAGATAACTGTCATGGTTGATCATGGCTATCATCCTGACAAGCTCATCCCTGCTCTAGAAGAGCTTTATCCGCAGATCATGACCAAGATTCGGTTTAAGGTTGCACCGAAAATGTCTAAGCAGGAGAAGAAGGCTTTGGGTATATCTGGTTTTGTGGTCATTCCTATGCGTTGGATTGTGGAACGTTCCAATGCTTGGATGGATCGTTGTAAAAGTCTGGTCAAAAACTTTGACAGAACTTTAGACAATGCTAATGCGAGAATTCATCTTTGCTTTATCAGGCTTATGCTTAAGCGCCTCGCTAAGGCTTCCTAAGATACCAAATGGGTTCTATAGAATAGGCTACTCTACTTACCTAAAGTTAGAAGATTGAATTTAGGTGCAATAAATTTCAAACAAACTAGTCATAGCGTATGGAAGAAAAAGTTCATTCTATTAAAATGCCATTCTTTGAAGTGCTTCGTAATCTTAGTCATCACCATTTTGGGTGGTGTCATAAAATCTCATGTCACACATTTTCTTGGTCACTAACAAGAGTTTTTGAGCAGTATTATCGAATAATTAATGTTTGGAATCCCTACTGCATAGGCGATAATCATCAAAACAGTATTTTTCTTGCAAATGATATAGAAAGTTTTATTATTAGATTGCGAATACTACTCAATGAAGTTGCTTTTATTATTCGACAACTATATCCCAACCAAGTTCGGGGAATGCCTTCCCCTAAAGGCGAAAGAAGAACAGAAAACAAAGAAATATCAATAAATGATCTTCGGAAATTCACTCTTAAGAACCCTGATTTTGATCCAAAACTTACAGAATTACTTAAACGAAATAAAGATTGGCTGGATATCCTACGTAAGCAGCGTGATGACATCGTACATTACAAGTCCCAAGTTCAAATATTTGAGCCAGATAAGCCTAAAATGACGTTTGCTATTATGAATCCTGGAGGGGATTATCCTACCGAAAGGGCACAAGACGGTGAAATTAGGATCGTCATAACGCCAGTTTTTGAGTTTGTAAATAGTCAAATGGTTTCACTACTAATCTTCCTAAATCAGGATGTTGTTGAATTCATTATGTCTATGATAGTAAGCAAAGGTTTTAAATATGGAGAAACTGGAGTATCAGGGAGTACCAGATTTTCTTGCACTGGGGTTGCTCTTTTCAACCTCATTAATGAATGTAGCAATGCTTATCCTAGAAATCGAGATTCACAGTAGTAGCGATCACCTACAGCAAACCCTTTAGTAGATAGATAATTGATGCGATCGCCTAAAAATTATGACTTGCAGTAATAGCGAGCGCCTTTAGCATATATGGAATAGCCAAGATTTTTGTATGCTACCACCTTGCGAAGATATTGATATTAGCGAATATGAACTCTGGAAGAATGGAGTTAGTCCTAATCAAGATGATAAAACTTTACAATCTTCGGTTACGACAAAATTTTAAAGCGATCGCCTACCGCAAACCCTTTACCATTAATGCAATCAACGATATTGGAGATGCCTTACTGGAGTTTAGACTAAAAAAGGTAAGAAAGGCAGAGTAAAAGAGATACAAACTGCCTAAAGTAGATAAAAAAGAAAGACATATCTACAGCCATGATTATTGACAAACTACAGGAATTTCGTCAACAGGTATATGGA
>NZ_NDHW01000028.1 GCF_002251945.1 Pseudanabaena sp. SR411 | reverse complement strand
GTGAGTCATGATGCATCATCTCCTTGGATAGTTGGGCGCAAAACTGAAAGTGTAGGAACATTGTTAAAAACGGTTGTGCATTGCTGCATGAGTGCAGTTGCAAGCTGCAATTTTTGAGCCATTGGTAAGCGCTCGATCCATGCCTCAGTATTAGCGGGCATAGGATGAGAGCGTGACGAGTAATAACGCCCGATCGGGTGTGAAATTGGTTGTCCTTTCATTGTTTTGGTTTCCTGAATCGTTGGGACATGGGACAGGTTGCAAAGTGTGGTTTTAGGTCAGTGTCTAAAGGTATCCACTTACCCTTATCAGTTTTTGCCCAGAAAATCCGAGCTTTACACCCAGCACAAAACGAGCCTTGAGAGTTAGGCGGTATTTCGTAAGACATATGGGTTTTAGATATTGGTACAAAATTCCCCATACCTACGCGATCGCCTACCTGTATTTGGGAATCTCTAGCCCGATGGTATGTATGGGAAAATATCAATCAATCAGTTTTCACAGAGACAGCGCCCGATCGCCTAAGCGGTTTGGTGCTGTCTTTGTTTTGTTTCCTTACTGTAAAGCTAGCTTGACTTGAAGTCAAGCTAAATAGACAAAAAGTAAATTTGGCTTTAATATATGGACATTAAATATGTATCACCCTACGCTGAACTTATGGCTAGAAATGGAGTAACACAGGCGAGAATCGCCAAAGAATTAGGGTATAGCAGGCAAGCTGTTAATTCATGGCTGACTGGTAAGGTAGAGCCAAAATTAAGCATGAAAGAATGGAAGAAACTAGCTAAATTATTTGGGACTACGATTGAGAAATTGCCTGATAGTTTTGAACTGCAAGAGGTTCAAGGATTCACTGACTAAAAAATCTAAATTGAGCGATCGCCCAAACTAGCGGCGCGAAGCGCCGCCATGGAAAAGTATGGAAACCCAACAGCTAAACGTTTTGGACTTACCAGCCGTCAACCCATTGGAAATATTGCCGCGATTTGGCATTAGTGGAAAAGACGCGGAAGCGATCGCCCAATTTGCCCAGACAATTGGGGAAATTAGATTGGACCAGGTTGAACCACAACGCGCAGGCAATAGGAAAAGTGCAAAGCAATTACAGCCAAATTTACCAATAACCATCAAGGTTTCGGCAACAGATGGGATCAACCCCAGGGGAGAATATATTGACCAATTTCAAGTAGGTGATCGCGTCAAGTTTCGCGACGGCTACCGTACAACGTGGGAACCAGAAAAATCAATAGGCA
>NZ_NDHW01000027.1 GCF_002251945.1 Pseudanabaena sp. SR411 | reverse complement strand
AATTTGTCTCCTCTTCGGCTTCATATTTTAAAGTTTTTTTCTCCCACCTGCCAACGCTATTATTTGCTCCCTGCACCTGTTTCGTAATTGTTTTTCTCATTCCATTACGAGCGGAATGTGGGTTTTAGAGGTGCTGCGATGGTAATGGATGAATTGAGGAAAATTAGAGATACAAAGAATGTAGAAGCTGCAAAAACTTTTGAAGATATTTTAATTGCCATGACGCATAACCATATTGGTGGTCTAACGGTGAAGTTGTGCGGCGGCAGATAACCTCGAACACCCACAGATGACCTCCGTTCCGTCCGCACCAACGCAGTGTTAGGCGTAAGGTACCTAGTCCTTTAACAAGGCTCTAATTTAAGAAACAGCGATCACACTACCATCATAGAGGGATAAGAGTTTTACTTCAGCAATATTGACATAATTGTATGCAACATTTTTTCTGCCAATGCCCTGATTTCCTGTATATTGTTCATAATGCTTGAAACTAGACATATTAACTGCTCGATCATCGCTGAAAATCTTAACAATGTAACTATGTCCAGCGATCAAGGTCACCTTAGTCGAAATTAAAGAAGATTCCAACCAGCGATCCCACTTTCCCAAATGAGGCATAACAACATAGCCATCGGCAACTATCTCGTTTTCTGAGTCTATCATTTGTAAATGTTTAACAGCACAAGTGATTCCCGTATTAATGGGACCTGCGCCATTTCCGAATACTAATTGAATTCGATGATAACTACTATACTTGGCTTGAATATTAACTTCTAAAACATCACCAGATACACCCCAATTCTCAAAATGTGCTTTACCATGATTCCATGAAAAATTAGCTTTATTATTTTTATCAGAATTTTCAGAGACAGGGAAGTGATAAATGCGCTCAGAATTTTCACCCCAATAACAAAAAGGTTTAGCACGCTGAGAAATGGTCTCACTGCCGATATAAACACTTTCTAGCGTATAGCAGTAACTTGGGGATTGTCGTCCTTGAGTATTTTGATCTTGCCAAGACCCAATATTTTCAAAAACTTTTAATTTATCAGCTATCAAATTTCCATCTCGATAAATATTAATCATAACTTCATCTGGACTTTCTCCATTAAGATTAAAGAAAATCTCTAAGTTGCCCTCTCTTTCCTGAATATTATCAATTAATGGAGGACGAGGAGCATATCGATATTGATAGTTTTTTAAATTGTTAATCATAACAATTGAAGCACCCTGAACATTATTGTCTAACAAATTTACTTCAATTAAATTCTGTTCCTTCAACATTGATTCGCCAATTTCGCCTACAACTAACTTTCCATTAAGATGAATTTCTCCTACTGTATATGCTCCTTGAGTTTCAGGAGTAATCGTCGGTAAATTCACGATGAGAGTAAGTTTATGTCCTCGATAGGGAAGACGATTGAGAACTAATTGCTGCGAGTTAGGGAAAAGATTATGGCGTAACTCTTTCGTGATAAAAGGAGAAATATTAAACCCGGACTCTGTCCAAGATAGTCCAAAAATTATCTCATGCACCATTGAAAGGTAGCCAGCTACTGACCAAAGCTGACGAGGTGAATTGACTACCGGTTCCTTTCCGTCTTGGTTTTGCAATTCTACTACACCGCTCACCGCATCAAAATTTTCCATGTTTGATAGGCTAAGTGCGGCTCCTCGAATTAAAGAATTGACTCCAAGTGTTACAGCAGTAGCATTTTTGATTTTTTTTGCCGCTTTAAGCCAATAGGCAGTAACAAAAGGCCATATCGCTTGATTGTGATAGATGAGAATATCCCTTTGTTGAGGCCAAATTACTGAAGCCCCTTTGGGTAAGTGCGGGTAGTTAGCAACAATTTGTACTGCTTGCGTTTCATCGGCAATATCCAGCAAAATAGCTAGGGCATTTCCCAATAAATCGTATTGATGGGCAGGACTAAAATCAAAAGCTGTGGTGATAAAAGTTGAATATAGTTTTTTATCTGGTAAATAGAGGCGATTCCGAATAGATTGACGCAATTCTTCAGCCCATTGATTGTATTTTTCTTTCTCAGGCTTTCCTAACTCTTCTGCTAAAGATGCCGCTAAAAGTAAGGCAGAAAGATGGCAAGTATTAGTAGATAGAGCTTTAGACATCCCAATTTGTACGGGATCATTTGCCGTCCAAATCGGATAACTTTGTTCACGCCAATCTAAAAACGACTGTTCTCCTCGATAAAGTTCATCTTGAGGATCAAAAATAACTTGACGATCCTGTTCAATCGTATTCTTAAGTGCTTCGTAGGCTTTTCTAGCAAAATTATCTCTTTCTTCGCCTTGTAATTGTTTTAATAAAGTTCTTGCCCCAAAAGACCAAACTACTCGATCGCTTGATACGGGATAGCTTCCCCCAGTACCAGTATCTTGAATAATTTGCAAATCACCTCCTTCACGACGTTCAGAGAGCTTGAAGTTAAGCGAGTTTAAGGCGCGAATAGGATCGAGAATCCCTAAACCTAGATCAACAGAATAGGAAGTATCTCTTGTCCAAACATAAGTCCAAAACAAACCGGTCTCAAAAAAACCTCCCGTGGGTGCAAGTAATGGATTTCCATTATTGAAAGCTTCATCACTAATCCTATCAACTGAACACTGACGGACTTCTTCTAGGGCTAAGGCATAGAGTGCATCAAACCAAATATGATTACTTTGAAGGCTAGGACTATCTGGTGACTCTACAATTTTTCGAGGATTATAAATATAATTGTTATAGTTAGCTTTTTTCTTTTCTCGATCTTCTCCTTCAAATTTTTTTTCCAATGGTGCAGTTGTCTCTATAAAAAAGCTTCGTATGCAACCTGTCCCTTCAACTGTAACAGTAGCTTGATAGGGAGCATCTTTCCATACATTACTATTAGGGGTAACACTTCCTAAAGCTGGGATGCAATCAGACAATAAATTCGTATTACTGTCATTAGTCATTGATTTGTTACCTAGATTTTCAAGAAAAAACTAAACTTTGAAATCATAAAATTATGACTGCCTGTTTTTTATGTTTATTTACAGGCAGTCAAAACCTTATTTTGAAGACACCACATAATGTGGGTCTAAGAATACTCTAGAGTCATCGTGATAGAAGAAAGATTATCAAATACCTTAATAAAGCTAATATTGATGGTTCGGTTGTAATACCAAGCATTAACACTAGCCCCATTGAGGGCATTATAATCTCCATTGCCTAATTTCTGGATTTCTTGATTGTTGAGAATAACTTTGTTCAAAGAACCAGAGCTTCCCTGAGTTTCAGAAGGATCGTGCAAAATAGCAACAAAGAAAAACGTCTCGTACTTAGGCGTATAGTTATCATGAATACGCTCTATCTTAATCTCACGACTTTTCGGTGCTGTGTATTGATGGCTAATCTGAGTTTGGCGATATTCACTCTTCGCTAGTGGATCACCCCCTTGCTCTTCCGGTTTGTCCACTGCTGAAGAACGACTCACTCCATCATCTAAATACATTGTATATTCACCGCTTTGACCTGGATAAATATTCAAAGTAATAGGATTGGGTTTACCTTGCTGATTCAGTTCCCCTACATATTGTTCAAGCTCAATCGTGGGAATAATTGCACCTGAACGAACATAAATAGGAACAATGAAATTAAGATGACTACCATCAAGATTAAGATTCGCATCAAAATCTCGAATAGTCGTTCCCCCTTCAACCAGATTAGCTAAAGGTAGTTGATTGTTCATAAAACAATACCAGCTACTACCTTGGGGTAGATAAACATCTCGCTTACCCCCATTACTTTGATCTTGAGGTTTAAGAATAGGAGCAATGAGAAGATCTTTTCCTACAAAAAACTGGTTATCAAGGAAGGATTCTTTGTCATTATAAAGGGATTGATCTTGAGGATCATTAAGAAACATGGGGCGGCAAATTGGTATTCCATCCAAACTATTCTCAAAAAGGCGATCATAGAATAGTTGAAGCAACCGATAGCGCAATTCAATATAGTATTTGCAAATCGGCAACACCATCTTATACAAACTCTGTGGTTGAGGGATGGGAAGATTTCGTTCTGTGAAGTATTCCACATACATAAAAGGTTCTTGGAATTCCTTACGCCCTTTTCGGACATAATGATTTCTAAACCAAGGCAAGAAAGCTCCTGCTGCTGTCCAGCGAATTAAAAGCTCTGGACTTGCCCATCTCTCCCAATCATTTGCTTTTTCAAAGCCACCGATATCTTGACCGCAGATAGCAAGTCCACACATTCCAAGAGAAAGAACTTGAGAAATGTTCATCATGAGAAAATCCCAATCAGAAGCGTTATCTCCTGTCCATAATCCTGAAAAGCGATGAGAGCCACTAAAACTACCTCGTCCAACGATAAAGTTACGCTTATTATCTCGTCCAGACAGATTATTTAGTCCGTGATAGGTTGCTTTGTGCAAATTATAAGAATACAAGTTCCAGACTTTGATTGCAGGGGTTAATTGAGGAGTGACAGCAGAAAGAAAATCACTGTTGACTTTGAGTCGAAAAGGAAACCCTTTCATATCACCACGATTTTCACGAATAGCAGGGGTTGTCATATCTTGCCAGACCATTTCTAACCCCATGTCAAAGAGATATTGATATTGGGTTCCCCACCATATCCGCACCTCTTTTCTTCCCAAATCAGGATAATGACCTGGTGTTCCCAATGTGCCACCGTAGTAAACTTCTCCGATGTAGGGTTGACCACTATTAAATCCTTCTATTCCATTAGGATCATTAGGACGATATTCATTCCCTCCACCATAACTCTGATAGGAGCGACTATCTGGATTATTGGGATCATAGCGTTGATCTAGGACAAAATAACTCTTATTGTCCTGACCTATTAATCCTTCCTGATAAGTCTTATAATTCGGATCTTTGTTGCTAATAACAGGAGTAATATTGGTGCTACATTTTATCCCGCGATTTCTCAAATCACTAAACATTTTTTTGGGATCAGGAAACTTATTGGTATCAATCGTGAAGGTTTGATAGTTATGTTGAATGTCCACATCTACATGAAGACCATCCATGGGGATTTGATAATCTCGATACTTCCCAACAGCCCATTCTAGATCGCCTCGCTTTTCATAACCATAACAACCCTGATGATAGCCTAAAATATAGCGAGGTTTTAAACGAGGTCGACCCACAATTGAGGTAAAATCATTTAGAACATGGGCTGGTTCACTATTCAAAAAGAAGTAATAGTCTAAGTCACCATAGCGAGTTCCAAACATATAGCGACCAGAATTGAGATAACCAACATCAACCAAAATTTGACCAGGGTTATCAATAAAAATGGCATTGACACTCTTTTGATCGGGAACACCATTAAATTCAAAAAAGAAGGGATCTGTGTGGTAAAGAGGTTCTCGGCTATCTAAAGGACCTTGATTATAGACCTGTCGATAGCGCATATTATCAAAGTTAAAATAATTCAACTGAGCAGTATTTTTGCTTAAACTTTGCCCTCCTTGTTCCCCAAATCCAATATATTTGGCAGTGGCAGGTTTATTTACAGCTTGGATAATGGCATAGTCGTCAGACCCATTGGGAGTATAGTAAATACTAGGAGTACCCGTTTGCCAAACTCTGAACTCTTTGTCTGTAGAAACACTAAATACTTCAATGATAAATGGGTCAAACGTAACCACCATTTTTAAACTGGGATGGTCAACACTTCCCTTTGTGATAAGTTCAATCTGCCCACTTTTTTCCTGAATACCTACCGTGAAATCATCTTCAGTTTCGAGAACCGTTTTAAGTTCTTCAAAACTGTCCATAACAACCGAGCGAGTATTTTGCGTTGTATATTCTTGAAGTGAATTTTTACTAGGATTAAATCGCAAACGAAAAGTATCTTTCTGAATAAACTGAATGACGGCAGTACAGACATTTCCATCAGCTTTGGTGAAGTTAAGACTGAGAATTTCTTGGGTTTGATCAAAAGAATGAGATGTCACCTTTTCTAGTTTTTCCCACTTTTGGTAGTCGCGAAAATAGTCCTCTACCTTTATGAATTTATAAGGAGCATTGGCTGAAAAATTTGACATGATTTTTTCCTCTGAATTGAATCTGTAATTACATGGTTTGGCGAACTAATTTAACCTAGTCGATCGGATGGAATTCATTTGCCATCCAGATACAATCAGTATCGGCATAATACTGATGCCAAGGATAGACAAATTGACCTTCTTCATTGACACTAGCAAAGGGAATATGGGTATCCCCCGGACTCATTAATACATCTTCGTAAAGGGTATTAAAGTCATTGGTGTGAAACTTTTGCATTCTCCCTGTGCCGTAAATTTGGGTGTGAACTTCTAGGAATTCTCGAACTGCGTGTTTATTATGAATCGCAGCATTCGTTAAAGCAGGTGAGAACCACAAATTGACTTTAACCTGATGTTGTCTTAAATTGTCTGGCTGTGGTTGATCGGCTAAACCAGTCACAAAATAAGGGTCAAATTCCACTATTCCTAAGTCATACTGAGGAGATTTCCACAAAGGAACATCCTTAGGAAAGTCAATAATTTCTCCTAATTGATGCCATCCTTCATCCAATATAATGCCACCAATATTAATGGGATCATATATTTCAATCAGAAGCAAAGAATCACCACTTTTTAAACTAACTTCTTGCAGAATAGTTGACGCTCGGGGATGTAAATATTTTTCAGGAGAGACAGAAATATATGCTTTTTGTTGACCAAGGTTGACCACAATGGTTCGATTTTCGATGTAATAGTTTTCTGCATTCTTTAACCAAAATGCTTTGAGATATTTGTTGGAAAACTCTATTGGCTCTGTGAGATTCGTTGACATACAAGACTACTCCTAAATTTTAAGAAACCACAAAATCACACTACTAATTTCCAAAATAAGGTAGGGAGTTAGAAACCTGTCGCCTCAAAGTTTTGCCGAATCAAAGCATGGAAAAATTCGCGGAATAATACAATTTTTCCTTCAATTACATGAGCTAAACCGCAGTACCGATTAGTATATTTGATGCCCAAATCCAATTGCTCAATATCGCAGAAAAATTCAACATAAGCATATTGGGGATCTTGCATGGGGAAAAGCTCAATATCTTTGCATTCAATATTTTTATCAACAGCTACTTTTTGAAATAGCTGATAAATTCGTTGTCGTCCTCGAAACTTAGGGTACTCTAGACCAGGTATTCCTTTATGAGAGAAAGGCAGTTCAAATAGGCAATCTTCTGCCCAAATAGTTAATAAATTATCAACCTGCTTGGTTTCTAGAACAGATAGAAACTCAACTACTGCTTTACAAGCAGGGTCTGTTGTTATTTTTGCAAGTTCGGTAGCATTCATGGTAATCTCCTTAAGTCAATAATTAATCTTTGGTCAATTCACCAATGGGTGCAAATCGATTATAGAAAATAGCGATAAGTGGATTGTCGGCGGTATAGTATCCTGCAACTGAATATCCAATTGTCGCAAAATCAAGTCTGCCATCTCCATCGAAGTCAGCAACAGCAATACGAGCCGCAGAATCAGAAGAAACACGCCATTTTACAAATGCTCCTTTTTCTAGATCGATAACTTTGTAATAATAAACTCCTTGCCAAGGTTCAGGTCCCCTTAGTGCGACTAAAAATTCATCATCACCATCTTGGTCGAAATCAGCACAAATGACAAAATGTCCTGGTCCTTCTCCTAAAGGATTAGGATTATCATAGACATCCAAAACCAATCTTTTCCAAGAATAATCCCATCCTGGAGATGGATCAGATTTAGTGTCTTTGTAATAAACAGCTACTGTATTGCCATGAAAGGGTTCAACAGTAGGTATATAAGCTGATTGATCATCCCCAATTTTGCCTAAATCGACATTCCCACTTCCTTTAAAACCTGTTCGAGAAGCTTGTGTTACTTCACCTGTTCCAATCAGTTTCCTGTGCCATTGTTGTTCTTCTGGATCATAATAAAGCCAAGTAATTCCCTCCTCTGAAGCAATCAGCGCAGAATCCAGATTGATGTAGGGTTTAACACCAAACAATTGATGATATTTTTTGATCGATACACCATGAATAACATGATAATTGCCCTGATCAATGATGTGTTCATGCCACTGAGGCGCATTTTCAAGGTCTTCTGGCTGAGTAAATAGCTTGACTGGTACAATTGAATGAACATCGTTAGGTCGTCCCACAATAGGTAATGCTAAAACCTCAAGTTTCTCTTCTTGAGTAAAATACCCGACTTTAAGGCGGTGCATTGAAGTCGCTCTACCAATATAGTGACGTTTCCATTTACCATCAGGGTCACCTGGGTTTTCTAGCCAATCAATCTTGCCACCAATTGGATCGGCATTGATCATTGTTAAACCATATTGATAGCAGATGATAATGTCCAAATTACCATCTTGGTTTATGTCGCCATGATGCATTCCCACTGGTCCTAAATACTTAGCAATGGTTCTTTTATGCCAGTTAGGATTTTGATACCAATTGACTTCGCCTACACCAAGTCCATAGCCTACTATGTCTTGTTTCGAGTCGTTATCAATATCAAAGGCTTCAATCCAGTAGCCATCATCTCTTTTATCCTCTACAAGTTGTCGCTCAAAATAAGGTTTTAGAAGTTTGTTCATAGCTTCCTAAAGTAGGGGGGTGGAATAAAAATGCAATCCTTTTCAATTGCGAACAATTGAGATATGAAGAACATTGGATATGTAGAGTCGCGTAGTTTTGTATAGCTTAGATGTACGCCTAACGGCTTAATTGAGCGGCTGAGAACTTTTGATATTAGCCAAAATATTAGAACTTAGTCTGCTCCAATGATATGTTATGCCCTGATCGCTTATTAATTTCTTAACTTTGTGATCGCCGATAATCTATCCCAAATCATCAACGAAGTGAATCATTTTTGAGTGCTTAGCTGCGATTTCAAACAAACAGCTTAGTCGGGTTTATAGGTCTGGCATAACTATGTATTAGACAGAAAATTTCTGTCTAATGTAACTATAGAGTTATTAGGCTGAATGTCAAATTTCTGGCTAATCACCCTATACGGGGTGTTAGGCAGAAAAATTCTGGCTATTTACCCTGTATGGGATGTTAGACAGAAAAATTCTGGCTAATCACCCAAATAGCGTGTTAGCCCGACAATACAATGTATTATTCAGATTAGTTACTTTATAATTTCATTATGCAAACTGAGCCGCCACCTCGGAAATTGCTAGACAGAGTAAGGGATCGCATACGGGTTAAACATTACTCTTACCGCACCGAAGAGACCTATGTGCAGTGGATCAGACGGTTTATCCTGTTTCACAACAAGCGGCATCCCAGCGAAATGGGTGGTGATGAAGTTAATGCTTTTTTGACCCATTTGGCAGTCAATGAAAATGTGGCGGCTTCAACGCAAAATCAGGCTTTGAGTGCGATTTTGTTTTTGTATCGGGAAGTTTTGGAACTAGAGCTAGGACTTAATCTTGACGCAGTGAGGGCAAAGCGTCCACGTAACTTACCCACAGTCTTAACTGTTACAGAAACTTTAGAAATCTTAAATAATCTTACAGGTATTTATCAGATTATTGTCAAGTTGCTGTATGGTTCGGGATTACGATTAAATGAAGCTTTACAACTGCGTGTGAAGGATCTGGACTTTGCTCAACAGCAAATAATAGTTCGCGATAGTAAAGGTATGGAGAGTCGAGTCACCATGTTGCCTCGCAATGTAGTCGAGCAACTTCAAGAACATTTACAAATTGTCAAACGCCTTCATCAACAAGATTTAGCCAGAGGCTACGGTGAAGCGCATTTACCCTTCGCTTTGAGCAAAAAATATCCCAATGCGGCAAAAGAATGGATATGGCAATATGTATTCCCTTCTAGCACGATCGCTAAAGATCCGCGTAGTGAATTAATGTGTCGCTATCATATTCATGAAAGTGGAATCCAAAAATCCATTAAACAGGCTGTAAAGTCAGCCAAGATCGAAAAACGAGTGGGATGTCATACCTTTCGTCATAGTTTCGCCACGCATCTATTACAAAATGGCTATGATATCCGTACTGTTCAAGAGTTATTGGGACATAAAGATGTCAAGACAACCATGATTTATACTCATGTTCTCAATCGTGGTGGTAAAAGCGTAATTAGTCCGCTCGATCGCTAACAATTTCAACAATCACGCGATCGCAATATTGCCAGTCTTTATTATTGGGATTTTTAGACAAGCCGCTATAATGCATTCAAAAAAGCATCTAAAAAACATTCATGCATTATCAAAATCGTCACCGTCGCCAAAGCTTCTGGCATTTTTGGCAAAGACTTGTGCATAAGTTAATCCATAGCCCAGTCTGGCAACGGGCGATCGCTTTGTTACTAGCAGGTTTATGTTTATTTGCCCTAGCCGCCTGTGAGCCAATCCCCGAACCCAATCAAGTAAGTGTTGGCAGTGTCAATCGTCTCAAAAATGTACTCAGTCGTGGCAAATTGGTTTGTGGCGTTAGTGGCGAGTTACCAGGATTTAGTTTTGTTAATAAAGAGGGCAAATACTCAGGGTTGGATGTCGATATTTGTCGAGCGATCGCTGCCGCTTTATTTGATAATCCTGATGCAGTTCAATTTCGCAATCTCAATGCTAAGGAGCGTTTTACGGCTTTGCAGTCAGGCGAAATCGATATCCTCAGCCGCAATACCACATGGACATTAAGCCGAGATACGGCTTCTCGCCTTGCCTTTATGCCCGTAGTTTTCTATGACGGTCAAGGGGTAATGGTACGCAAAGATAGCAACATTAAGGCGATTGCTGATCTCAAGGATGCAGATATTTGCGCTCAAACGGGGACAACCACAGAGCAGAACTTAGCCGACCAAATGCGTAAGCGCAACCTTGCCTATAAGCCTGTTGTTTATGAAGACGTGAATGCTACGTTTAATGCTTATCAGTCAGGACGTTGTGCGGCAATTACGGCGGATCGCTCAGCCCTAGTAGTGCGTCGGACTCGACTCGCTGATCCTGATAATCATGTGGTTTTGGATTTTGTGATTTCTAAGGAGCCACTAGCGCCTGCGGTCGGAGATGGAGACTCGAAGTGGGCAGATATTGTCAAATGGATTATTTTTGCAGCGATCGAGGCAGAAGATTTAGATATTTCTTCAGCTAATCTTGCCGAGCAATTACAGAGTAAAAATGCCGAAATTCGGAGGTTTCTAGGAGTTGATGGCAGCTTAGGCAAAGATACGGGAATCGCCAATGACTTCACGGCGCGAGTGATTAAGCATGTTGGCAACTATGCCGAAATTTATGATCGCAACCTTGGCAAAGATAGCCCATTCAAACTACCACGCGGACAAAATGAACTTTGGAAAAATGGTGGCTTAATGTACGCTCCGCCATTTCGTTAAAAAAAAGAGCGCTTCGCGCTCTTTTTTATGCCAAAAGGAACGCAAAGCGTTCCTTTTTTGTTTTTACCAGCCAAACACTGAGGCGATCGCAGGTTGAGTAACAGGACTAATCTCTTCTACAATCTCAGCATTGCTAGCTTCTTCAATCAATTCCTCAGTACAGAAAGTCGCAGTACTAAACCCCCCAAATCTCTGTACAGTACTTGCTCGCATCCGCACATTCGGAGCAGGAAACCAAAATCGCTCATAGGAACTCATGGAAGGATATTCAGTAATCAAAACAAGTGCATCTTCATCATCAATTTCGTAACAGCCGATTACAGGCATAACTTCCGCATAGCCACGTTCTCGCAAAAGCTTACCTTTGCGACCTGTCTCATCATCTGGCACAAGTGCAAATACAGTTTCGCCTGAGTGGTTTTCATCATCTTCTTTGTCCCATGCCATAGTTCCATCCCATTTGACATAGGCTCCACCGATCGCAGTGGCTGGATCAAATTCATGCATTTGGCAGATTTCAATTACCTTCGGATCGTCAGCATTAAGTGGATTAACATAAATTTCTGAGCCGCCTTTTTCGGCACGACGAAAGGCGAGGTGATGCGTGGTGCGTTGCGATTTCCATTTGCCTGCACTTTTTTGGAAGAACTCTAAAGCATTCATAATTAATAAAATGATATTGATAAAGGATTTTTAAAATTGAATTGAGAAATCTAAGAAATCATTTAAGAATTACTTTCTGCGGTCAAAAGCTCTAAGAGATCCCCCTCAATCCCCCCTTTTTAAGGAGAGCTGGGGGGATCTAGACAATTCTTAAATAGTTACTAAAACAGAAGTTGATTATTCAGACTTGGAACCAGCCAATAATCCCTTGAGATTTTGCCAAAAGCCTTGTTTAGAAGCTGTTGCTGCATCTTCTATCTTTGGGGTGTCAGTTGCCAAATCAGGCATTTTGAAGTCAATTAGCAAAACTACTCTGGTGCGATCGCCTCGGTTCCAAGCTTCATGCTCAGTCGTATCATCAAACACTAGACACTTTCCCTCTTGCCAATCTTGCACTTGATCGCCAACTCTCAAGCTACATCCATCACAACCCACTAAACCCAAGTGACAGCGCAAAACCCCGTCAGGATAGCCAGTATGAGCAGCAATATGGGTATCTGGGAGAAGCGAGGAAAACCCCGCAGTTACCATGTTAGGAATCTTCTCAACTAGCTTCGTTGTTTCTGGACAAATCTGGCAGTTCTTACCAAGTTTCATTCCAAAAGCATACAAACCAAAAGTTTGCCACCCTTTGCCATAGAGATGCTTTTCTGGCCAATCAAGAAAATCTGTGCGGTTAATCTGCTCTAGTTCTTGCCTGATGAGCTGCCAATTTGTCTCTAAGGTTTGAGTAAATTCATAATCTGTAGGATTTTTAAACATGGATTTACTTACCTCCAAATCCCCATTGCTTCAATGTTCGAGAGGCGAGGATTTTAAGAGAATTTAAAATAGTTTTAGCGATTTCGACTGGGCCACCCACACGGCTCAAAACTTTAACCGAGAAAACTACCCATTCCCAACCACGACCAATCTCTACTAAAAGAGAAGGTTTCTGGTTGTTAGATTCAGAATTAGAATCAGGATCTGTAGGATACATATGAGTTTATATGCTTGGCTGTATGCTTTCTATGCGTAAGTTTACTACCGAAAACACTACAAATATCAATCTTAGTTACTAAACTTTTTGCCCATGCCGATCGCCTTTGACCGCTTAGGCGTTTTCTTAACGGTAATTCCAGTTATAGAAAAAACATACTCATTGATGTGATCAGCTATTCCTGGCAGCAAGAACTTTGTATTCTTCGTGTAGTTTTTAGCCCATACTTTTGATAGTTGATCCCTAGCCTCTTCATTGACATAGACGTTTTTATCTTTGTCAATCATAATCATAGCAACGTCTCCAGCTCTTTCTGTGATCACAAGAACAAAGTTTTCCCGATCATCCTTTAGTCCTTCATACCATTCATCGATATGCTCTACTAGCTTTTCTTGATAAAGCAAAAGAGACATATTTTCTCCTTGCAGCAAGGCTTTTCGCAATGAATTTGATATTTCTCTGGTTCCCATCGATTTGTTGAGCCTATCAGTAGTTATTACGTTCAATACTAGTCGCAGCACTTCTTACCGTCAAACTCAAACCCAAAAGGGAATAGCGGCGCTATTCCCTTTTGGGTTTTAATGGCTATGGCGATCGCCATAATTCGTGGGTAATTGTCCTCAAAGCTAAACGTAGTTCACAAATATTTAAAATCTCGACACAGATCTTGTCGTGATAATAAGTCATACCAATGTTACAAAAGTGTCGTCACACTTTTGTAAATTAAAAACCAAACCCAGTAAGGGTTTTAAAAACACAAAATGGCTACGCTATTTTGTGTTTTGGTATCAAAGCAGAATAGCAGGGTTGGGGTTGAGGTTAATCGATGTAAAGCATCGCCAAGCCTCAACTCTCGCTCAATATTGAGAAACTATTACAAGATTTTATGACAAAGCCTAAGCGTATTGGTATTTTGACAAGTGGTGGTGATTGTGGCGGACTGAATGCCGTAATTCGGGCTGTCGTGCGCCGCGCCCGTGATTATGACATAGAGATTTATGGCATTAAAGGCGCAACTCAAGGATTGATGAATCGTCCAGTGGAAGCAGAGCTACTGGACATGAAAAAAGTTTCAGGAATTCTTCGCTATGGTGGCACAATTTTAGGAACTGTGAATAAAGGAAATCCCTTTGCCTACCCGATGCCCGATGGCTCAATTCTCGATCGCTCTGAGGAGGTGATTGAGGGATATCACAAGCTTGGTTTAGATGGGCTGATCGGCATTGGCGGCGATGGGAGCTTAGCAATCCTGCGTCGTCTTGCTCAGCAGGGAAAGATGAATCTTGTAGCTGTGCCGAAAACCATTGACAACGATTTGGGCGCGACCGAAAACTCGATTGGCTTTAATACAGCAGTAAGTGTCGCCGTGGAAGCACTCGATCACTTAACTTATACTGCAATCAGTCACAGTCGCGTGATGATTTTAGAAGTAATGGGACGGGATGCGGGACATATTGCTGTCAGCGCAGGGATTGCAGGAGGAGCGCATATCGTCTTGATCCCAGAAATTCCCTATAACCTTGATGAAATCTGCGATCGCTTGATGAATCGCGCTTTACGTGGGTTTAATTTCAGTACGATGGTGGTTGCTGAAGCGGTAAAAACTCCCACAGGCGAGTCTGTGACCTATACGAATAGCCTTGGTCAAACCCTCTATGGTGGCATTGGTCAATATCTAGGCGATCAGATCAGTACCCGCACAGGTATGGAGAGTCGGATCAGCGTTTTGGGGCATGTGCAGAGAGGTAGTACGCCATCACCCCTCGATCGCATTCTTGGGGCAGCATTTGGCGTGGCGGCAGTGGATCTAGTCGCGCAGGACAAATATGATCGCATGGTGGCATGGTCAAATCGGGAAGTGATCGATGTGCCAATTGTCGATGCGATCGCCCAGTATAGTGCCGTTGATATTCATGGCACATTGATTCGCACGGCGATCGGTTTAGGGACTTACGTGGGAGAAATCGAGCAGTTACCTTAAAGAAATAAAAGCATTGCTTGGCAATGCTTTTATTTCTTTGAAGCTTAGAACGCAAAGCGCTATAGTTAAAAAACTTGTCCAGTAAAGCTTCAGCCTATGTCTAGTCGCCTCAAAGCCCTGTTTTATTACATTACGGCGCGGTTGCTACTTGCACCGATCATGTTGTGGGCGATCGCCACAGTCGTATTTCTATTGATGAGAGCGACCCCCGGAGATCCCATTGATGCGATTTTAGGACCCCGCGCCCCTGAAGAAGTAAAGGTGGCTCTGCGTGAACAGGTGGGACTGACAGGTTCCCTATTTTCACAATATTGGGAATATATGCAAGATTTGTCCCGTTTTAATCTGGGCAAATCGATTAGTACCCGTGAACAAACCGTTGGACAAATTATTAAAAACTTTTTCCCAGCTACTGCCGAATTAGCTCTGTATGCGCTAATTGTAGCTTTAGTAGTTGGATTAACCGTGGGCATTATCGCCGCTTTGCGTCCAAACACAAAATGGGACGTGGGTGGTCGATTATTTGGGATTATTACCTACTCATTGCCACTGTTTTGGGTGGGAATGATCTTGCAATTAGTGTTTTCGGTGCAGTTGGGATGGTTGCCAATTGGGACGCGCTTTCCTGCTAGTGCGGAGCCGCCTGTACAGGTGTTCGGACTATATACGATTGATGCGTTGATTAAGGGAGATTGGCAAAGTCTCTGGACAAGTATTCAATATTTGATTTTGCCTGCGACAAGTTTAGGGATTGTGATTAGCGGCATTTTTGAGCGGATTGTGCGGGTAAATTTGCGGCAAACTTTGCAGTCAGACTATGTGGAAGCAGCCAGAGCCAGAGGGATTAATCCCAGAGCAATTTTGTTTAACCATGCGCTCAAAAATGCAATGATCCCCGTAATTACGATTTTAGGTTTGACGCTGGCTTCGATGTTGGGTGGTGCGGTGTTAACTGAAGTTACTTTCTCTTGGCCGGGGCTTGCCAATCGACTGTTTGAGGCGATCTCAGGACGTGATTATCCAGTGGTGCAGGGAATCGTCGTATTTTTTGCAATCATCGTCACGATCGCGAGTATTCTCGTAGACATTATCAATGCTTGGATTGATCCGAGAATTCGTTATTAAAAAGCATCATAAACAGCACAAATAGTCGTTTATGATGCTCCCAAAACCTTAGTTTTTTGTTGCTAGTGGTATGAAAATAAAACCTGTTTTTGTTGGGATTGCGTTAGTTGGAATTTTGTTGCTAGTGCTGAGCTTGAGTGCAGTGGGCAAAGTTTTGGGAGCAATTCCCCGTGAGGTTTTGGCGGGAGTCAAGACTCAGCCACTAGCTGTGAAGTTTTTGCCGCATCGATCGCCTTTATTTTTATCGTTTTTGGTGAATCCAGAAAAATTGGGACTCTTTACCCAGTTAGCTGCCCCACCAAGCGATCGTGGTGATGTGCGTCATGAATTGGCTAACCTCAAACAGCAATTACGACAAAACTGGTTATTAGACTACGAGCGCGATATCCAGCCTTGGCTCGATCAAGAAATTACCTTAGCAGTCACCGATGTTGATCTAGATGCTCAGTCCGCGAATGGTTTGCAAACGGGCTATTTATTAGCGTTTGCGGTGAAAGATGCTGACCTTGCCAAAACAAGTATTGATGCTTTCTGGCAAAGATTGGCAGTGAATGGCTCCGATTTGGGCTTTGAGCAATATCAGGGTATATCGATTTTAAGTACGAGCTTTGTAGATGACAAACCTGCGATCGCGGGGACAACTTTGGATAAGTTTGTGTTGTTTGCCAATGATGCGCGGGTATTACACAAAGCGATCGATGCAATCCAAAAGCCTGAATTGGCTCTATCAAGTCTGCCTAACTATCGCGATCGCCTCGCCCAGTTGAGTACAGGTAAAAATACAGGCAAGGTCAGTGTGGCTTATGTGAACCTTGCTGAGTTCGGTGAAGAGTTACCCAAAGAAAGCTTGTTAATGGGCTTAAGTTTCGATAAGTCTGGGATCAAAGTAAAAACAGCCTTAAACTTAGCAACTGATAATGAAAAGAGCGAAGCTGCGATCGATCTTCCCGCAACAAAACTCAAGACCTCCAAAAAATCCTCTGCAAATATTGCTAATACGATTCCTTCAGGAAGCTCAGTAATTATTGGGAATAATCTCAGTCAAACTTGGCAAGATCTGCAATATAAGCTGATCCCCGAATGGAAACAAGCCTTGCTCAAATCCATTGCCCCAATTCCTCTGGATGGTAATTCTTTGGCATGGGCGCAACATGACTATGCGATCGCCTTAATTCCCAAGCCCAATAGCGAACCCGATTGGTTAGTAGTTGCGAAAGTGGAAGATGCTAATGGGGCGAGAGAAGCGATCGCTTCTCTCGATGACATGGCAAGAAACAAGCTTACTGTTGGCGAAATTTTGCTGAAGGCACAACCTGTGACGATTTGGACAAAGCTCTCTGCTAGTGATAACTTCGGAGTATCAGGAAACGTCGTGGCGGCGCATACTCAAACCAAAGATTATGTGTATTTATCTAATTCACTACCAGTTTTAGAATCAGCATTAACGCTCAAAAGTAGTGGATCGATCGCTGCTTCCAAGAATTTTAAAACTATTGTGGCGAAGTTACCAAGCGATCGCTTCACCTACGGATATCTTGACAAGAACATTGATTTGTCTTGGTTACAGACAAGTATCTTGAATCTCAAGGTTGCAAGCGGGATTTCCGAAAATATAAGCAATTCTCTCCTTGCACAAATTCTTGAACATGTGAAAGTAAGTGGATTTGCTAGCAACAGTAGCGATGCAATTATGCAGAATGGTGAACTTTCCTTAATTCTAAAGTAATTATGGGTAAGCTTAAAGAATAGGCTTTCCTAAGCATTTGCTGGTTCTGAATAAATGTGTGCTAGGGCTTCTTCCCCACATTCACATTTTCGTAGCATCCCTCTAAAATTGGTGATGGTATTGTCGTTTGTGGTGCAAGCTCTGATTATGGTCGGACTGGTTAATTATCTATCTGATAGTTACGGGAAGATCTGGATTTATGGATTGGGCTTGATGATATCGATTGGGTTTGGGCTAATCATGGCAAATTGGATTAGTCGGTCATATGAGTCCGTCGAAACTGCTCTTAAAGAATCACAAGAGAAGTATAAAGTTCTTTTCCAAATCTTACCAATTGGAGTTTCGATAACGGATAAGGAGGCTCGCATTCTTGAGAGAAATGCGATCTCTGAAAGTTGGTTAGGAACCCAAGACATATTGGAAATGGAATGTCTTCAACAGCGTGAAATAAATCCTAATGTGCTTCGTGCCGATGGTTCACCAATGCCCGTTGCCGAATATGCTTGTGTTAGAGCCTTGCAAAGAGATCATGCTGTTTATGATGTGGAAACAGGGATTGTCTGTGCTGATGGAACTTTGCGGTGGTTTAGTGTCAGTGCTAGTCCCATCCCTTTAGAGCAGTATGGGGTGGTCATCGTTCATGCGGATATTAGCGATCGCAAATTTGCGGAACAAGCGATGCGTCGCAGTGAATTGAAATTACAAGCTTTTTTAGATAACGCTCCGACATTGATTGCTATTAAGGATTTAGAAGGTAAATATCTCTCGGTCAATCAAGAATTTGCGTATTTTATGCAAGTTCCTGAAGCAGACATTTTAGGCAAATATGACTATGACTTTTTTTCTGCTGAAGCTGTCAAACATATCCGTCGATATGAACTACAAGCAATCTTTGAAGGTTTTGCAATTGATTTTGAACAAAGTTTACACCTTCCTGATGGAATGCGGACTTTTTGGGTGACGCAGTTCCCAATTATGGATAATCAGGATAAGCCCTGTGCGATCGCCTCAATTTCCATAGATATTACCGATCGCAAATATGCCGAACTAGCACTCAAAGAGAGCGAAGCGAGATTTCAAAAAATTGCGACTATTTCCCCAGAAGCTATTTATATTCTGATTAGAAATCCCGATGGTAATACATTTTTTGAATATGCTAGTCCAGCTAGTGAAGAATTACTAGGTCTAAGTGTTGAGGATTTAAAACGCTGTCCTAATCTCCGTCATCAAATATTCCATCCCAATGATTTGGCTGGCTATGAGAAAGTCATGGGGGAAAGTCTCAAAACGATGCAAATATTTCACCATGAGTGGCGGATTGTCACACCTCAAGGACAAATAAAATGGATTAAATCTCAAGCGATGCCTGAACGCCGAGCCAATGGTGATGTTGCTTGGTATGGCTTTGCGATTGACATTAGCGATCGCAAACAATCAGAAATTGCTCTCGCTCATGTAGAATCAGACCTCAAAAACGCGAATCAGGAACTCCAAAGATTGGTAAATCTGGATGGATTGACGCAAATTGCCAATCGCCGTTGTTTTGATGAGCGGATTCTCTACGAATGGCAAAGACTCCATCGAGAGCAACAGCCTTTATCTCTGCTCATGTTTGATGTGGATTATTTCAAACGATATAACGATCATTATGGACATCAATTGGGGGACGAATGTTTGCTCAGAATCGCTCAAGCTGTGGATCAGTTGGTTTGCCGACCTGCCGATCTGGTTGCACGGTATGGTGGTGAAGAGTTTATTGTGATTTTGCCGAACACTAATTTAGAAGGGGCGATCGCTGTAGCTAAAAATCTGCATGAAGCGATCGCTGATTTACAAATTCCGCATCAAGATTCAGATGTGAGTGATATGGTCACAATCAGTATGGGTATAGCTTCTGACATTCCTAATCTAGAGCGATCGCCTTATGTCTTGATCAATCAAGTCGATCAAGCGCTCTATTATGCAAAACAGCAAGGACGGAATCGGTCAGTGATATTTACTGATTAGTAAATATCTTCAAAATAATGCGAAAATATTACAAATCTGCAATTAGCTCTAATGATTATTGACCGCAAAAACGCTTCTTTTCGTAGCATCCCTCTGCAATGGCTGATGTTATTTGCCTTTGCGGTGCAAGTTTTTGGAGCGGTGGGGCTAGTTGCTTATTTATCTTATCGCAGTGGACAAGAGTCGATTCATAAGCTAGCAAATAGACTCAAAACAGAAATCAGTACCCGTGTTACAGAGAAAACAACCACCTATCTACAAGCCATCGATCAAACTAACAAAAACAATATTAGTGCTTTACGTCGAAATGTATGGAGTTTTGATGACTTTTCTAGCCAAGAGCGACAGGCTTGGGAACAGATGCAGCTTAACTCCTTGTCACCGATTACGATCGTGGGATTTGGAACTACTTCGGGAGGACATCGAGCCGTAGAACTGCTGAAGGATGGCACTTTTAGCATTCGGGCTGCTCCCAATGGTGGTGGTAGATATAGAACCTTTACCACAAATCCTGATGGCTCGCCAGCTCAAGTAACTGAAACATCCGTTATCTTTGATGCGCGTCAGCGTCCTTGGTATCAAGTGGCTGTGCAGTCAAAACAAGCAGCTTGGACTCCTGTATATCCCCATATTTACACAGGAGAACTATTAGTCGCCCTTGCGGAGCCGATCTATGATCTCAGCAATGGAAAGTTATTGGGTGTCACCTATGGAATTCGTACCCTTGAAGAAATAAGTCGATTTCTGCAAAGCATTGATATGCAATCAGGAACCGTTTTTATCATGGAGCGCAATCAGACATTGGTGGCTACCTCATCCACTTCTCAAAAGCCATACCAAATTTTGCAAAATGGAACCGAACAAAAATTACTAAAAGCAAGTGATAGCCAAAATCCTCAGATTCATAATTCGGCGAAATACTTACGCGATCGCTTTGGCAATTTAGCAAATATTCGTCAACTAGAGCAATTTGAGTTTGAAATCAATGGCGATCGCCAACTAGCCCAAGTATTACCCATCCGAGATCGCAATGGTCTGGATTGGCTGATTGTGGTGGTTATACCTGAGTCGGACTTGATTGCAGAGATCCAAGCTAACAAAGTCTGGACAATTCTGTTATCTGGAATAACTTTAATCATTGCTACTGGGCTTAGTATCATCACAACTCGTTGGATTACTAAGCCGATTTTGCGATTGAGTCAGGCTAGCAAGGCGATCGCCAAAGGAAAGTGGCAAGAGTCTTTACCAGAAAATCATGCGATCGCCGAGCTTAGCACTTTGTCTACGTCCTTTAATCAAATGACAAAACAGGTGCATCAGTCCTTAGATCGCGGGGAAATTGCCCTTAAAGAATCAGAGGAAAAGTACAAGGTTCTCTTCAAAACAGCACCGATCGGCATTTCCATTACCGATAAAAATGGTTATATCCTTGAGGGCAATGACATTGCGAAAGACTGGCTTGGAGAACCACAGCCATTGCAGCAAGAAGAATGTGGAGAACGTGAGCCAAGCTCTAACGTGATCCGTCCTGATGGCTCAGTGATGCCAGTCGAAGAATATGCTTGTATTCAAGCTTTAAGAAATCAAGTTCCTATTTATGATGTAGAAACGGGAATTGTATGTGCTGATGAGGTTTTACGTTGGTTTAGCGTCAGTGCCGCGCCGATCGCTTCAGAGCATTATGGAGTGGTATTGATCCATATTGATATTAGCGATCGCAAACAAGCAGAAGAAGCAATCCAAGCTAGTGAAACTCGATTTCAAACTCTGGTAAAAAATATGCCAGGTATGGTTTATCGGTACTCTCCTTTAGAGAATGAGATGGGAGCTTTTACCTATGTTAGTTCTGGATCAGTGGAATTGTTAGAGCTAGAACCTGAGCAAATTCTTCAAGATGCAAACTCAATATGGAATTTGATCCATCCTGATGATTTACTAGTACTGCAAGCATCTGTTGCTATTGCTGTGCAAACGACTTCCCCTTGGCAGCATGAATGGAAGCTAACTACTCCATCAGGAAAGCTGAAATGGATTCAAGGTAAATCTCGTCCTCAACATACAGCAAATGGATTAGTTTGGGATGGATTGCTTTTAGACATTAGCGATCGCAAACAAGCTGAAATTGTCTTGCAGCATACTCTTAATGAATTAAACTATCACATTGAAAATTCACCCCTAGCAACTATCCGATGGGATCAAGAATTTCGGGTCATCTATTGGTCAAAACAAGCCGAGGAGATATTTGGTTGGAGTGCCGCAGAAGTTTTGGGTAAGACTATGCAGGATTGGCAGTTCATTCATGAAGATGATTTAGAGTGCGTCATGCTGGAAGCCGTGAAACTAGTAAGTGGAATTAGTGTCACCTGTCAGAATCGCAACTATCACAAAGATGGCTCCATCATCTACTGTGAATGGTATAACTCCGCATTAGTTGATGAGTCTGGGAATTTGATATCAATCCTATCCCTTGCCCATAACATTAGCGATCGCCAACGACTAGAACAAAAACTAGTTCACAGCCGAGATTTGCGAGAAATAATCTTCAATGAATCTAGTGATGCGCTGTTTTTAGTCGATAGTGAGACTCTGCGTACCATCGATTGCAATCAGCAAGCGGTGAAACTATTTGAAGTAGATTGTAAAAATGATTTGATTGATATTGAAGGTCATATTCTCCAAAAGCGACAATTTACTCTGCAAGAACTTGCCCAAATCAATCAAGAAGTAGATCAAAAAGGATTCTGGAGCTTAGAAGTAGAATATATCACTCGTAAAGGACGTGAGTTTTGGGGTGATCTTTCTGCTAAACAAATCACCTTTGGCGCAAATCGTTTCAACCTCGTGCGCGTAGTAGATATCACCACGCGCAAACAAACTGATATCGCGCTAGCTGAAGCAAAAGCCGCCGCCGAAGAAGCTACTAGAGCAAAGAGTTCATTTTTGGCAAGCATGAGTCATGAAATTCGCACACCGATGAATGGAGTGATTGGCATGACGCAACTTCTGGAAATGACCGAGCTAACAACCGATCAACAGGAATTTGTCAAAATAATCAAAGATAGTGGTGAAGCTCTCTTGACAATTATCAATGACATTCTCGATTTTTCAAAGATCGAATCAGGAATGTTAGAAATAGAAGCCAAAGATTTTGTCCTAGAAGAAATGATCAGAGGCGTTTGCAAGTTATTAGAAAATCAAGCGATCGCTAGACAAGTTGATCTCCAATATGAGATCGCCCCTAATATCCCCCAGAATTTAATTGGCGATCGCGCCCGTCTACGTCAAATTCTCCTCAATCTAGTCGGTAATGCTGTTAAATTTACTCAAAATGGTCAAGTTTTGATATTAGTTAGTGGGAAAGTCCTCACCCCCAGCCCCTCTCCCAGAGAGAGCGTGCAACAAGAGATGGTAAGAGATAGGGAAGACTATGAGCTAAGTTTTGCGATCGCCGACACAGGTATTGGCATTCAAAGCGATCGCATTGATCGATTATTTCAACCTTTCACCCAAGCCGATGCTTCAATTAGTCGAAACTATGGTGGTACTGGACTGGGCTTAGCCATCAGCAAACGCCTAACAGAACTGATGGGTGGCACAATTTGGGTAGAGAGCCTCGGTCAAGTTGGTGGCAGTCCACCCCTAGTTTGGAAGTCACAACCGCGTAATTCACCGCAAGGCGCAACCTTCTATTTTACCGTCACTCTATCAATTCACAAGACAATCAACCAACCTCAAGCTGATTTCGCACAAGTGTTTGGGATTGATGACAAAATGGCAGAAAAACATCCCTTACGAATTCTGCTAGTAGACGACAATCTCGTTAATCAAAAGATTGCAAAATTAATGTTTGCCAGACTTGGTTATCAATCAATGGCGATCGCCAACAATGGATTAGAAGCTGTGCAAGCAGTGAAAACCCATGATTATGATCTAATCCTAATGGATGTCCAAATGCCGATTATGGATGGTTTAACTGCTACCAAGACAATTCGCACAGAGTTAAGAAGTAATGTGCGAATTATCGCCATGACTGCCGATGCCATGCCCGAAGATCGCCAAGCCTGTTTTGAGGCAGGCATGGATGATTACATCAGTAAACCTATTAATATCCAAGCAATTATGAATCTAGTTTCCTCTATATGCTAAAAACTTTAGTAGTTTAAGAGCGTGTTTGAGAAGTTTTGCTTTAGCCCCCCTAGCCCCCCAATTCTGGGGGGAACCAAATTCAAGTCCCCCAGAATTGGGGGATTTAGGGGGCTAAAACATTGGCTTTAGCTAAAAAATGCATGTATATTAACTTCTCAAACACGCGCTAAAGAAATTTTTTTGGTAGCGCAGTGAAGCCGCGCCATCAAAAACTCAGCAGTTCTCATTATAAAAATCGGTTTTTTGAAAGCCCGCCGTTGGCGGGCTTTCAAAAAACCGATTTTGGTGTTTTCAGCGCCTTCGGCGCTGAAAACACCAAAATCGGTTTCATAATGAGAATTGCTGTCAAAAACTGTCAAAGACTGCACACAAGGCTGTTTTGCGTTATAATAATGACTTTAAAATTGTCTTAATGAGCATTTCCCACAAGCGATCGCTATTCTCCAAAGTTCCACTCAGCTTGGTGCTAGTTGTTCCATTTGTGACGCTAGTTGTGGGGACTGTTACATTAGTCAGCTATTTGTCATATCAGAGTGGACAGCAGGCGATCGAGAATTTAGCTAATCAGCTATTGCGCCAAACCTCAGAACGAGTATGCGATCGCCTCGATAGTTACTTGCAGCGATCGCAGCAGATTGTGGCGGCTAATCAGTTAGCAGTGAAGCAAGGAACCCTGAAGCTTGATGATCAAGAACAACTGCGACAACAACTCTGGCAACAAATTCTCTTAAACCCATCACTGCCAGCAAGTAGTTTTTGGAGTGATGAAGGTACAGTGGTTGGCTATTTGCGAATTGACTCCCAAGAAGTACAACAACTTGCCGAAAAAGCCACAGGTAAGTCCATTCCTCTCGGCTCAATTTTCTTTAACGAAGTCATTCCCAATCAGCGCCGATATTATGCAGTTGATCAAGAAGGAAAACCCTCTCAACTTTTTTTACAATTAAACGATGACTTTCGTGATGTAACTTGGTACAAGCAAGCAAAGGATATTGGTAAACAAGCATGGACACCCATATCTTTAGCAAGAGTCCTCCCTATATTACAAACGGTTGCGATTGCTCCAGTCTATGATGCCAATGACAAATTTTATGGTTTTTTTACTGCTAACTATCTCTTGTCAGATATCAGCCTATTTCTCTCTCAGTTGAAATTTACGCCCACTGGACAGATATTTATCATCGAGCGATCGGGTGAGCTTGTGGCGACATCTGTGGCTACGGAAGCTTCGGGATTGAAACGGATAGATGGACAGCTTACTCGACTCACGGCAATCAACAGTCAAGATAAATTGACAAGGGAAGTTTCTAAACAACTACTTCAGCAATTTGGTAGTTTCGATAATCTCAAGGAATCCAGACAGTTTGCGTTGACTATTGAGGGATATCGCCAATTTGTACAGATTACGCCTTATCAAGACAAATATGGGCTGTATTGGCATTTGGTAACCGTGATTCCTGAGTCTGACTTCATCACTGAAATTCAAGCAAATGCTTACCTTACAGGTCTTTTATGTGTTTTTGCTTTAATGGTTTCGGTGGGAATTGGCATTTGGACATCTCGACGCATTGGGCGATCGCTTTCTCGTCTTACTCAAGCCACCAAATCTTTCTCTGAAAATCGTCTTGAACAACCAATTTCAGATACACAGATTACAGAAGTGCAGGCTTTGAAAGAAGCTTTGCATCAAATGATGATCGATCTGCGAGAAGCTGATCAAATGCGCTTGAATTATGAGCTTGACTTAGAACGACAGGTTGCGGACAAAACAGATGCTTTGATTGAAGCACAACGCATCGCCCGCGTGGGAAGTTGGTCGTTTGATGTGGCAACTGGAACAAATACTTGGTCAGCCGAACAGTTTCGCATTTTGGGCTTTGACCCAAATGTGCCATTACCCAGCTATGAAAACTTTTTTGATATTATTCCCAAAGATGACCAGCCTCAAATGCGTGCAGCCGTTGAAGAGGCGATCGCACATGGCACACCCTACACTGTCGAGCATGGCATTATTCGACCTGATGGAGCTATTTGTTACATCATCAGCCGAGGCGAGGCAGTCTGTGATGAACAGGGAAAGGTGATTAAGTTAGTTGGCACGATTACCGATATTAGCGATCGCAAACAAGCTGAAATTGCCTTAAAGCAAAGTGAAACCCGTTTCCTCGAAATTTCTGAATCCTCACCTGCCAATATCTATATCATCGTCATGCGACCTGATGGCTCTACTTACTTTGAACATATGAGTCGGGCGATCGAAGTAATTCATGAGCTAACGGTGGAAGAAGTCCTAGCCGATGCTTCAATCCTCCTGAATCGTATTCACCCAGATGATGTTGCTGGCTATCATGCTGCCATGCAGCAAAGTCTAGAAACATTACAGCCATTCTGTCATGAGTGGCGAATCGTCAATCCATCAGGAATAATTAAATGGGTAAAGGGAAGCTCTCGCCCTAAACTGCGAGACAACGGTGATATTGCTTGGTATGGAGTGGTGATTGATATAAGCGATCGCAAACAAGCCGCAATTGCTCTACAACAGAGTGAAGCTACATTTCAGGAAATTGCTGCCGCTTCCCCAGCCATTATATTTACACTTAGTATCAATGCTGACAGAACAGTAGAATTTAAATATCTCAGTCCAGCCGCTGAAGAAATTCATGAACTGCCAATTGCCGACATGCTTGCAAATGGAGACTTGATCGCAAATCAAACCCATCCCGACGATGTTGCTGAATATCAACAAGCTGCAGCCTATTCCACCGAAACCTTACAGCCATTTCAGCATGAATGGCGTATTATTACTCCCTCTGGCAAAACTAAATGGCTCAATGCAAAAGCACGAATACAACGGCTTGAGACTGGCGAACCTGTATGTCATGGAGTTGTCATCGATATTAGTGATCGCAAACAAGCAGAAATTGCCCTCCAAGCCAGTGAATCTCGATTTAGAGAAATTGCGGCATCTTCACCAGGAGCAATATATATCCTGATCACCCGTGCCGATAATTCAATTAAGTTTGAATATATGAGTGCGATATTTGAGGAAATTCATGAAATCAAGACTGAGCTAATACTTAACGATGCATCCGTTTACCTCGATCAGATCCATCCCCAAGATCTTGATGGTTACTACAAAGCTTCCTCCTATAGCAAGAAGAATTTGCAACCGTTTCATCATGAATGGCGAATTATCACACCATCTGGCAAACTGAAATGGTTGCAGGCAAATTCGCGCCCAGTCGTACAAAAAAATGGAGATATTGCTTGGCATGGAGTGATCTTAGATGTTACTGCACGCAAACAAGCCGAAGAACTATTACAAAAAAGTGAAGCCGCCTTGGTTGAGGCTCAAGGGATTGCCCATATTGGCAATTGGGAGTTTGATATTCAAAGCCAGAAAATTACTTGGTCAAAAGAACTTTTCCATATGTTTGGGCTTGATTCTAAACAGCCAGAACCCACCTATGCAGACTATCTTCAGCTAATTTATGCTGATGATCGGTTTATCTTACAGCAATATATAGAACAAGCGATCGCGGATGGAACTCCCTACGTCATCGACTATCGGATCATTAGACCCGATGGATCTATTCGTTATCATGAAGGACGTGCTGAAGTAGAAATTAACGATCAAGGGCAAGTCGTGCGGCTGTTTGGGACAAACTTGGATATTACTGAGCGCAAACAATTTGAAACAGAACTAGCTAATGCTAAGGAAAAAGCCGAATCTGACACCAAAGCCAAGAGTGAATTCTTAGCAAATATGAGTCATGAAATCCGCACACCGATGAATGGTGTGATTGGGATGACACAACTTCTGGAAACTACTGAACTGACGGAAGAACAAGCAGATTTTGTGAAAACGATTAAAGATAGTGGTGAAGCCCTTTTAACCGTTATCAACGATATTCTGGACTTCTCTAAAATTGAGTCAGGAAAATTAGCCATCGAAGAATGGGAATTTGCATTGGAAGACGTTGTGATTGGAGTTTGTAAGTTGCTGGAAAGCCAAGCAGATGATAAACAAATTACGCTCCAATATGCGATCGCCCCTGAAGTCCCCACCACCGTGATCAGCGATTATGCTCGTCTGCGCCAAATCTTACTAAATCTCGTTGGCAATGCAGTGAAATTTACCCAACAGGGGCAAATATCGATTGCAGTCAGTGGCAAGTACTTGATTCCAGAGGGAGACGAGAAAAAATCCCTTGATTGCCCTCTTCTTCTGGGAGAGGGGCTAGAGGAGAGGGCAAAGTATCAGATCAAGTTTACGATCGCAGATACAGGTATTGGTATCAAAGGCAATCGCATTAATCACTTATTTCAACCCTTCACCCAAGCCGATGCTTCCGTTAGTCGGAAATATGGTGGTACTGGACTAGGACTAGCGATCAGCAAACGCCTCGTCGAGTTAATGAATGGCACAATTTGGGTAGAAAGCTTTGGTCAAGTTGGGGGCAATCCTCTCACAGACTGGCAACCGTCGCTAGATACCCAAGGAGCAACCTTTCACTTTGCGATCGAAGTCTCAACTAGTGAAAAAATTAGACAGCCTCTAGAATCTTCTATCAAGAAAACGGCGATCAATAAACAATTTACTGAAAAATCACCTTTGAGAATTCTATTAGTAGAAGATAATCAGGTTAATCAAATGGTTGCTCGCTCACTGCTCAAAAGACTTGGTTATGAAGTCGCTGATATTGCTAACAATGGATTAGAAGCATTACAAGCTGTAAAAAATCATACCTATGATTTGATCTTAATGGATTTGCAAATGCCAGAAATGGATGGATTAACAGCCACCAAAATTATTCGTACTGAATTAATGAGCCAAGTAAGGATTGTAGCGATGACTGCGGGTGTGATGCCCGAAGATCGCCAAGCCTGTATCGATGCAGGGATGGATGATTACGTCAGTAAACCGATTAATATCGAAGAAATTATGCGCGTAGTTTCGAGCCAAAAATAAATGACAGTATAGCTATAGCCGCCTATATCAGGACAAATCAAAACCCAAATAGTGTGAGGCGGCGCTTCGCGCCGCCTCACACTATTTGGGTTTTATGTCCTAACAAGAAGGCGACAGCTATAAAGCACAGAGGGCTAGTTTTCGTATAATATACCCGTTATGTGGGCTTTACTTCTTTAGCTACTTTTTACCCAAATCAAAATAACATGCCACAAACTAAAATCTATGGAAATGCTGATTTCATTCAGCAAAATCGTGAAGTTCTATCGACTATTATTCATGCTTGCGTTGTTGAGGCTCTCAACTATCCACCTGAAAAGAAGTTTCAGAGATTCTTTCCATTGCAAGTTGAAGACTTTGAATATCCAAGCGATCGCTCTGAAAAATATATCATTATCGAGATCCTGTTGTTTGCAGGACGTACTGTAGAAGCAAAGAAAAGTCTCTATCGGTTATTATTTGAGCGACTAAAGGAAAAATTAGATATTTCTCCATTAGATATTGAAATTATTTTGATCGAGACTCCAAGCCATAATTGGGGAATACGTGGAGTGGCTGGTGATGAATTAAATTTAAACTACAAGGTGAATGTATAGGATATGAGCCAACTTGACCTCAATTTTCGCTTAGCACAATTTATTGATATCGATCCATTAATGGAACTTGTGCAGGAGTTCTATCAGTTTGAGAAGATAACGTTTGATGATGGCGTTATCAAAGCATTTATTGCGCTGCTTAGTGATGAACAATTTGGCGTGATTTGGTTGATGTGCGATCGAGATCGTCCGATTGGCTATGTGGCGCTAACTAGCTTTTTTAGTATGGAATATCATGGACGCTGTGGACTAGTCGATGAGCTATATATCCGTGAAGACTATCGTGGTAAAGGGCTTGGTAAGCAAGCATTTGTGGTGATTGAAAATTACTTAAGAAGCCAAGGAATGCGATCGCTGTCTCTAGTTGTCGATCACTGGAATGAGCCAGCCGAAGCTCTCTATACTAAACTAGGATTTCGCCGAGAGCAGCGTCACTTAATGGTCAAGCATATTCACACATGATAAATGGTTTGAGAGAGTGCGCCCCGAAGGGGCGCACTCTCTCAAACCATTTAGGATTGCTATATAGCGGCTAAATAATGAATTTAATGTGAGGTATATAATACTTTTGGTTTTTAGCGAAATTGCCACTAGTTAAAGCCATATACGTTACTATTTTGATGTGAAATATCAGAGAGTCCGAGTATGCAGTTAAAAAGTGTCGTTCAACCCTTTGGTGAAGTCAATGTTTATCCCCAAAACAACGGAGATATTGACATCGTTGCAACTATTCTGATGGTTCCAGACATTGAAGGCGCAAGAGTTGGCTTAGCCTTAGATGGTTCTGCCTCGATGAAAAAAATGTATGGCATCAGTGGTGTTGTCAGTAGCTTTTTTGCTAGTGCGGCTGTTACACAAAACGTCGTTGAGCCAGTAGCAAGGGTGATGGTCAAGTATCTCGCCAACTTTGCCGCGACGGGCAAAGTTGACTTGATCAACTGGGCTTGTGGTGCAGCAGGTGAACTGATCGAAGATCTGGGCAGCTTTGGTGGTGAAGAGATCGAGCAAATTGCGATCAAAGGGCCAAAAATTCCTTGGGGAACAGGAACGAAACTATTACCGCCTTTACGATATTTCATTAACAAATATAAAGATGCACCTGCGATCGGGGTAAAGCAACCTGCGGCGATCTGTCTAATTATCACCGATGGCATTATCGAAGATCTTGAAGATGTAAAAGAATACTGCTTTAAATACGCACTAGAGATTGCTGATCAAACTAAACCATTTATCAAACTTTTGTTGATTGGTGTTGGCAAAGAGATTGATGAAAAGCAACTAGAAGAACTAGATAATATGTTTGAAGGTAGCTTTGTCAAAGATGCCGCAGGTCGGGAAATTGACCTATGGGACTATCAAGTTGCAGACGATATTCAGATTTTGGAACAGATTTTCAAAGAATTTGTATCTGCGGAAACGATAGTCACGCATTATGGCAGAATTCTGAATCAGGCAGGAGTAGTTTGCGAAGAATATAACTTTGGTGTACCTGCGTTGATGCGTTTCAAGCTACCTGCGGGTTCTACAGCCTTTACCCTAGAGTTTTCGGGTGGAAATGTGACGCAAGACATTACGGAAGCGCTGCCTCCAGAGTTAGAGGCTCCTCTGATTACAGAATCTGAACAATGGAAAGATGTTGTCGATTTTGTATGAATTACCACCTTTAATTCCCCCTGGCAAAGGGGGAAGACCAGAAAACTTGTACACACAAATTATCCACGATATCGTGAGCTACCAAAGATCCCCCTCAATCCTCCTTATAAAGGGGGAAGAAGAAAATTCTCCCCCCTTTATAAGGGGGATTGGGGGATCTAAACCTTGAAACGTAGATAGCAAGCTTTGTGTGTACATGGTAACTCCTTTGTAAGAGGAGGCTAGGGTTATCTAGATAATTAAAAATAAAAGCAAGAGAAATAGAATGCCATGCTACATGAAAATAATTCCGAGCCTATTGAATTAGAACGTGCAGACAATGGTGAAATAAAAAGTAAAATCGATAATAGTAAAATCGAGAATAAAGGAAGGAACGAATTAAGATCTGAATCAAAAAACTGGCAAATGCCAGCTAATTTGGTAGCTGCCGAGTTTGGTGAGGTAAATGTTTGGCGACATATCCCAGAGACAACTTCTGAGTCGGCTGAATGTCGAGTGGAATTCTCGATCGCCATGGAGCCGCAGGGGAAATTTGCTGAAGGTTGGCGAACTGGGCTGGCTCTAGATGCTAGCGCCTCAATGAAACGCGCTTATGGGCGTAAGGTAGAAGCGCGTGTCGATCCTGAATTATTAACTGACTATATTAAGCAGGGGCGATTGCGAGCTTATTTAGAGGATGGAGAACCAATTCGCAAGATTGAGCGTGGCGCGTTTGCGGAGATTCAAGAACGTGGCTATGAGATTAACTATACAGAAAATATCTTGCAGCCATTGGTTCAAGATTTTACGGCTTATTTGGCGGGTAGTTTGGATGGAACTGGGAAGACTTCGCTCATCTATTGGGGTTGTGGTGAAGGTGATGAGATTCAAGTATTAGGCGAGTTTGATCATGCGAGTTGTCAGCAATTAGCGATCGCGGGGCCCTCAACTTTTAAGCTGGGTAAGACCACAAAGCTATTACCTGCGATCGCCTATTTCGTCAATCAATATAGGCAAGCTCAGCAGGGGCTTTATGTATTCTTGACCGATGGCAGGATTGATGATTTAGAACAGGTCAAGAACTATACCAAGGAACTAGCGTTAGAAATTGCAGTTGGGAAAAGAAACTATTTAAAGTTGATCTTGATTGGGATTGGGAATGATATTGATCGCTATCAGTTGCAAGAGTTAGATGACTTTGATACTGGTATAGATATTGATATTTGGGATTATAAAATTGCTAGTGAAATGACCAGTCTCTCGCAAATTTTTGCAGAAGTGGTCAATGAAAACCAAGTTATTGCTGATAGTGGCTCAATTTATGACGATCAAGGAAATTGTGTCAAATCCTATCCTAAAGGTTTGCCTGCCAAAGTTGATTTTGTAATGCGCGATGATTCCCAATGGTTTGAGCTAGAAGTGGGCAATCAACGCATTCGTCAAGCTGTAATTGTCGGAACTGCCATGGCGATCGCTCCTTTTGTGAAGAAACAGCTTTTCGATTTTGAGATTAAAGCTCAGGAAAGTAATCAAGCTGCGGTGCTCGTGGATCAAGAGCAGGAAATTGTAAATAATCAGATCGCTGCACCAAATAGCCTATGGAAGATATTGGCAGCTTTGTTGATTGGTGCAGCTTTTATTGGGACAGTGATCGCCTTTGGCATTTTGATTAAGCGATCGGATGAAAATAAATTGCAAAATCTAGCTGTACCAAAGGTGATTAAGGAATCAGTACTTGAGCCAAAGCCAGATTTCACGAATAAAACCAACAATAATTTGCTAACTAGCGCTCCCAAATATAGTACTCCGAACTCTAGTAAAGCGACCAATCCAGCAAAGCTCAATGGTAAGCCTGACAAGCTATCTAGTAATAATTCCGACAAACCACTAGACAAATCATCTAGTAACAATATTGGAAATAATGCAAATAATTCTCTCAATAATTCGGGCAAGGTAGTAGGAGATAGTCCTAAAAAAATAACTGGAGACAGTTCTAGCAATAATTCTGAGAAAACTACTATAGATAATTCTCCTAAGAATGCTAGTTCTGGTGATTTAAATAATTCAAAAAATATCCCAAAAAATGAACTTAAAAACGATCCAGGTTCTATAACCCAAAATAAGACTGGTGATCGCAGTATTAATAGTTCAATTTTGCCTATTACGAATCCAGACGTAGAAGTAGTAGTTTTCTTCTCCTCTGATGAGTCGCAACTTATGTCTAGTGAAGAAGCTAAAATTGATAATTTCTGGACAAAAATCCAAGGAAAACGCGGAATCATCCAAGTTAGTGGTCATGCCGACAAAATGGGTGATTACGACTATAATCTTGACCTCTCACAAGCAAGAGCCAATGAAGTCGTGAACTTACTGCGCGATCGCGGTTTGGATGGTAACTACAAAGTTACTTTTGAGGCGTTATCTTGGTTGCAACCCTTGCGTAAAGATATTACGGCAACCGATCAAGCTTTTAATCGTCGTGTGGTTATTCAGTTCAAAGAGCAGCGCTAAGATCAGCCCATTGAATAATTAATGGTACGCCACTAATTATTCAATGGGAAATTCCAGATATTGTGGCAGAACAAACCCTGTTAACCATACTGAATTTTCTGAGCAAAAAAATACAAATCCATCTTGATGCATTGCCAAGGCCTTAATTTTTAAAACCACTGGCTTGCCATGTCTCTGTCCAACAGCGATCGCAGTAGTTTCATCGCTTGACATATGCACATGTTGTCGGTTGCCAGCGATTAATCCTTGGTGACGAATGGACTCAATAAATTTCGTTGCTGTCCCGTGAAATAGCTGATCAGGAGGTTGTTGGGGTGGTAAATCTAAATTCACTTCAATGGAATGTCCTTGATTAGCCCGAATTTTAGACTTGTCCTCATTAAACGCAAATCGTTTTTTATTATTTGTCTCAACTATTTCCTCAAGAACACTTATTGAGATATTTTTGCCATTCTGTTTTGCTAGTTCAATGAAGCGATCGACCTCTGCCCAGCCATTTTCGTCTAACTTTAAACCTATTGCCTCTGGTTGATGTCGCAAGACAAGGCTCACAAATTTGCTGAGCTTAACTAAATTTTTATTCATAACTAAAGTTTAAAAAATTTCAAATGCTTGTGTAGTCGTTTACAATGATAATGGTTAGTTTTTTTACCTTATCGAGGTATGCTCTAACCTTAAAAATTATGTAACCCTGAGGACATAAGCGAATGCTACATCGCAAAATATATCAACTTTGTGAAGCCAAGAGCGATGTTTGGATTTACCTGAGGGATCAGGGACGTTGGCTAGAAAGAGCCAAGATATTGGATATTGAAGGTGACGTGGTAACGATTCGTTACGAGACTGAGGATGAAGACGAGGTCTGCTCTTGGGAAGAAATGGTCAGGTTAGAGAGTATTGGCGCTGTGACACAAAGATTATCTTCGTTTACCAAAACAGGAATGTCATCCAACGATATCCCTGTTTCTGATGATTGTCCCGAAGCTGAACAAATCCGCCCCCGCACCGATCCTGACAAATAATTAATCAACAAAGGTGCTTGAAGCGCCCCTTTGTTTAACTATAGAGTGGGCGCTTTGCGTCCACTCTAATTTTATGAAAACCCAAATAGTGTGAGGCGGCGCGAAGCGCCGCCTCACACTATTCAAGAATGACGACAGTTATAATACCAAAACACAAAATGGCTACACCATTTTGTGTTTTGAAAACCCTTACTGGGTAAGTTTTTTAATTCACAAAAGTGTCGTCACACGTTTGTGAATTGGTTTAAATATGAGCTTAAGACAATGCAACCTGCTGACCTAACCACCCTTGTAGCTTTGACCCATGAGCTAAATATAGCTTGTGTGCCTGCAAGACTAGAGCAGGTGCATCAAAGCGATCGCCACACGATTCATTTGCAATTACGAACTTTAGAAAAGAAACAATGGCTGTTGTTATCTTGGCATCCACAAGCAGCGAGATTACATCTTAGTGCACCACCACCCAAGCAGCCTGATACTTTCACATTTAGTCAACAAATTTTGCATCAAGTCGCAGGATTTGCCCTTGTCTCGGTAAAACTTACTAGTCCTTGGGAGCGCGTGATCGATCTGCAATTTGCTAAGCGACCTGATGATGAGGTGCAATGGCATCTGTATCTAGAAGTAATGGGTAAATATAGCAACGCGATTCTCGTCAACGCCAATAGCGAAATCGTCACTGCTGCCCACCAAGTCAGCAGCAAGCAGTCGCGAGTGCGTCCAATTCAAACAGGCGATCGCTACGAATTACCGCCAGCATTACTCGAAGCTATTCCTAGTTTGAGTGAATCCTTTGACTCATGGCGCGATCGCCTGATTTTGATCCCAAAGGAGATTAAACGCAATTTACTCAGTAATTATCGTGGAGTCAGTTCATCGCTAGTGCGATCGCTATTGGCAATATCTAATATCAATGGCGACAAAAATGTTGCTGATTTAAAGCTTTCTGAATGGGAAGCACTATATCAAGCTTGGCGAATGTGGCTAACTTCTATTGCGCAAAAGCAGTTTTATCCACATTTAGAAGGAAAAGGATATGCCCTCACCCCTAACCTAAGTCACGACAGATCCCCCTCAATCCCCCTTAAAAAGGGGGAAGAAGATAATAATTCTCCCCCCTTTTTAAGGGGGGCTGGGGGGGATCTAAAACCTTTGCTACCATCAGTTAATGAATTCTGCGATCGCTACTATTCTCAACAAACGGGACAAGTCGCCTTTCAGCAATTGCATCAACAAATTAGTCAAGCGATTCAAAATCAGTTAGCAAAGTTAACGATTAAAGAGAATGAGTTTCTAGAACGGCTGCAACTCTCGACTCAAGCTGACGATTTCAAAGATAAGGCTGATTTGCTGATGGCGCATTTGCATCTCTGGGAAATTGGCATGAAAGAGATAAAACTCACAGATTTTCATACAGAAAAATCTGTGGTAATTCCCCTCGATCCCACCCTGAATGCTCAACAGAATGCTCAATCTTTTTATAAAAAACATCAAAAACAAAAGCGAGCTGCCCTTGCGATCACCCCACTGTTAGAAGCAGTTCAACAGGAAATCGCTTATCTGGAGCAGGTTTCTACTGCCGTGAGTCTATTGGAACAGAGTGAACTTGCCGCCTTACAGGAAATTCGGGCTGAACTCGCTCAGCAGGGCTATCTCAAAGTCACTGCCGAATATGCGCCACGCACGAAAAATAATAGCAAAGGTGGCAAAAATAAAAGTAATCGCACCAAGCAAGAAGAAATTCCCGATTGTCATCGATTCACCACTCCCAATGGATTTGAAGTTTGGGTAGGCAGAAACAACTATCAAAATGATTTGATTTCCTTCCGTATTGCGGGGGAATATGATCTCTGGCTCCATGCTCAAGAAATTTCTGGCAGTCATGTGTTGCTGCGCTTACCTGCGGGAGCGATCGCCGATGATCAAGATCTGCAAACCGCCGCTAACTATGCCGCCTATTACAGTCGCGCTCGACAAAGCGATCAAGTCCCTGTAGTCTGCACGATTCCCAAATATGTGTTTAAGCCAAAAGGTGCGAAACCGGGGATGGTCGTTTATACCCACGAAAAGATTATATGGGGTCAGCCAATGAGTTTGAGAATAGAATCAGAAAAGTAAATGAACATCACCTCTTAACTGCGGCGATCGCTTCGCGAATCACTTCAGAACCAGCACCAACAATACAGGACTTCTCGGTGATAATTCGCTTCCAGAGGCGGCTACCTGCTTGACCATGAAACAATTGCAGCATGTGACGTGTGATTTTATGTAACCTCAATCCTTTAGCTGTCCATTGATCAATATAGGGAATCATTGCCTCAGCAACTTCCACTCGACTACGCATGGGAGTTTCATCCCCAAAAAACTCGCGATCGCTAGTTGCAAATAGATAGGGATTGTCATAAGCAGCACGTCCAATCATTACTGCATCAACTTGCTGTAACTGCTCGTGAGCTTGCGCTAAGGTGGTAAACCCTCCATTAATCTCAATAAATAAATGTGGAAATTCTTGCTTTAATCGATGTACATCGGCATAACGCAAAGGCGGAATTTCGCGATTGTCTTTGGGACTTAAACCTTGGAGCCATGCTTTCCGCGCATGAACTGAGAAGCGCTGACAACCTGCTTCTGAAAGAATCCTGACAAAGTTTTGCATATCTTCGTAAGTATCCAAATCATCAACCCCAATTCGATGTTTGACCGATACAGGAATTTTAGCGGCGGCGATCATGGATTCAATACATTTGGCGACTAAATCAGGCGTTTTCATCAAACATGCACCAAAGTTGCCACTCTGGACGCGATCGCTTGGACAGCCCACATTCAAATTAATTTCGTCATAGCCCATTGCTTCAGCAATCCGCGCACATTCCGCCAGATCTTGAGAATTGTCACCACCAACCTGCAAAGCGAGAGGCTTTTCTTCTGGAGAAAATCCTAATAAATAATCTTGATCGCCATGCTTAATCGCTGCACTAGTGACCATTTCGGTATATAGCAAAGTCCGTCGTGTAATTTGGCGCATGAAATAGCGATAATGGCGATCGGTGCGATCCATCATGGGCGCAATGCTGAGGGGATAAGTAAGGCGATCGCGATCTTCCTGAGTAGAAAGAGACATTTTCGATAAACTAGTCATGGCAAAATTAGCTATATAGATGCAGCGCTTCGCTCTGCATCTATAATAGTAAACTTGTGTCTGCGCTTTTTGTTTAGAGGTCTTAAAGATTCGTGAGTTCGCCAGTTCTACCCGACAATTCATCTAGTTCCAATTCTGTTGCGATTCTAGGCGTGCTAGCTTCGGGAAGTGGTAGCAATTTTGAGGCGATCGCTCGTGCCATTGAGCAGGGAAAATTGCCAGCCAAAATTGCCTTAGTGATTTATAACGAACCTGATGCTTTTGCCAAACAACGCGCTGAAAAGTTTGGTATTCCTGCAATTTTAGTCAATCATCGCGATTACAAATCACGTCAATCTCTTGATCGCGCCATTATTGAACTTCTCCAGCAATACAACGTTGATTTGGTGATCATGGCTGGCTGGATGCGAATCGTTACCCAAGTTTTAATTGATACTTTTCCAGAACGCATTTTAAATATTCATCCTAGTTTATTGCCTAGCTTTAAAGGTATCCATGCGATCAAGCAAGCCTTTAACTATGGTGTCAAGATTACGGGATGCACCGTGCATTTACTCAGTCTCGAAGTTGATAGCGGCAAAATCCTCAAGCAAGCTGCGGTTCCTGTGTTGCCAGAAGATAGTTTAGAAGATCTGCAAAAACGCATTCAAGTTCAGGAGCATATTATTTATCCAGAGGCGATCGCCGAGTATAGTCATCATATCTCTAAATAAAACCCAAAAAAAGGGAGGGTGGCGCGAAGCGCCACCCTCCCTTTTTTTGGGTTGTCACAAATCAAGATTTTGTGTAAGAATTCTGAGATGTTTTGTGCTTGTGAGAAAGGATTGAGAATTATGCGTTTAGGACAATTGCTAGCATTGGCAGGGTATCAAAATTCTCAGCCTGAACTAGATGGGCTAGAAATAAAGCGTGTAATAACAGATTCAAGGGCTTGCCAAGAGGGGGACTTGTTTATTGGCATGACAGGAACTCAAGTAGATGGGGGCAAGTTTGCGCCACAGTCGATCGCACAGGGAGCGATCGCCGCAATTGTTTCTCGTGAGGCTTTTGATAATTTATCAGAGCAAGATCAAGTCAAAGCGATCGCCGTTGATGATGTGGTGGTCGCTTGCAGCAAAATCGCGACTTCATTCTTTGACTATCCTGCTCAAAAGCTAAAACTGGTAGGTGTAACAGGCACAAATGGCAAAACGACAACCACGCACCTGATCGAATTTTTATTGCAAACTCAATATGCAGTGGCGTTGTTCGGCACACTATATACCCGTTGGGCTGGCTATTCCAAAACCGCAAACCATACCACCCCCTTTGCCGTGGACTTACAGGCGCAACTTGCCGAAGCGATCGCCGCAGGTTGTGACATGGGCTTGATGGAGGTTAGTTCCCATGCGTTAGACCAACGGCGCGTGTTGGGTTGCCCCTTTGAAGTCGCCGTATTTACCAACTTGACCCAAGATCATTTGGACTATCACAAAAATCTAGAAGACTATTTTCAGGCGAAAGCTTTGCTATTCAGTGACACCTATTTGCAAGGTCGAGCCATTATTAATTTTGATGATCCCTTCGGTCAGCGTTTGGCGCAAATGATTACGGATAAACCCATATGGACTTATAGCATTAGTAATTCCCAAGCGGATTTTTATACTGAGAACTTGACCTATTTGCCCAATGGCGCGACGGGAACTTTGCACACACCACAGGGCGCGATCGCATTTCAGTCACCCCTAGTTGGGCGCTTTAATGTCGAGAATATCTTGGCAGCGATCGCTACGGCTCTGCACATGGGGCTAAGTTTGACAGAATTAGTCAGCCGTTTACCCGAATTTAAGAGCGTCCCCGGCCGTGTGGAAAGAGTACAGGTCAGCGACGATCAAGATGTCACCGTGGTCGTGGACTATGCCCATACCCCTGATAGCCTAGAAAACCTGCTCAAGGCAATGCGTCCCTTTACGCAGCGCGAATTAATTTGTGTATTCGGTTGTGGTGGCGATCGCGATCGCACTAAGCGCCCATTAATGGGTGGGATCGCCGCCAGACTAGCCGATCGCGTTTATGTAACTTCCGACAATCCCCGTACTGAAGATCCCCAAAGAATACTTGATGATGTCGTAGTTGGTGTGAATGCGAATATCGGCGATAAACCGATGACTGTCGAAGGCGATCGGCATAAATGTATCCAAACAGCTATTTCTGAAGCTCAGTCAGGCGATACGATTCTGATTGCGGGTAAAGGGCATGAAGACTATCAAATTATCGGGCGGGAAAAGATCCATTTCGATGATCGTGAAGAGGCTCAATCTGCTCTCATCCAACGTCAAAACTTGAGTCGCTAATCAGTTTCCAACCTTTGGATATTTAAAGAGATATATTGGCAAAAACTGAGCAAATAATGGGCGAATCCTAGGTAAATCCTAGGCAAAAACACGTAAGGAGGATCGGTTATGATGCAAAAGGAAGTATATTCAGAACCAAGCCCAGTTTACCAACTCCATGTTCATTCGCATTAGTGTTTACCGATACTTTTTTTAGAGGAGTTTGCCAATGAGTATGTGGTTATTCGCAAAATAAAAAACAGACCCAGTAAGGTTTTTGAGTTTTTATTATGCCATCAGCAAAATAAAACTCACTAGTTTCTCAACTCAAAGTATTTTGGCATCAAAATTTTAGGAAGAAGTAGCTCCATGGGTTCGCAAATCGCCCCCAAACCTAAGTTGCTAGTTATCGATGATGAACCCGATAACTTGGATTTGCTATTTCGGACTTTTTATCGAGATTATGAAGTTTTACGTGCGAATAGTGGCTTAGAAGCACTGGAATTACTGGATCGCGAAGGAGAAGTAGCCGTAATTATCTCTGATCAAAGAATGCCGATCATGAGTGGAACTGAATTTTTGAGCCAAATGGCGGTTAAATATCCAGATACGATGCGGATTATTTTGACGGGCTATACCGATGTTGAGGATTTAGTTGAAGCAATTAACACTTGCAAGGTATTCAAATATGTCACCAAACCTTGGGATGAATTAGAACTTAAAAATGTAGTACGTCAAGCCATTGATACGCACAATGTTTTGCGAAATCGTACTGCTGATTTACGCCGCACTCTGCGACAACAATCACTCCTGAATGCGATCGCCTCATCAGCCGATAGTGCCGCTCCATATCGGGAAATTATTGCCACAATCGCCGAATCGATCGCTCGTAATTTTGATGTTTCAGGTAGCATTTTACGGCTAGTTGAGAACAGAGTACTTTCAGAAGACTATTTTGCTTATTCCAGTCAACCGATCACTGGGTTGCCACAACTAGCAAAGGTACTCACATTGCGATCTCAGATTGTGGCAATTAATGATATTGATAGCGATCAGCGTATTTCGGAAGCTGATAAATCTATTTATGCCAAAGCGAATATTAAATCAGTTCTATTTGTTCCCCTTGAAGTCCAAAAAGAATGCTTGGCAATGTTAGCGCTGTATCACTGCGAAAGTCCACATTTATGGAGTAACGATGAATTAGACTTAATTGAATTAGCCGCCGATCAAGCTGCGATCGTCAGTTCCCGTGCCAGAGCCTACGATCGCATTCAAGAGCTTGCCAAACGAGAATCTCTCCTCAATACGATTACCAGTACTATTCGATCAAGTCTCGATCCTCAAAAGATTTTTGCATCAATTACCCAACAATTAGGTCAAGCCTTAAACTCTGAAAGTTGTGCTTTGTCTCTATGGACAGAAGAAGATAGTTATTTGCGTTGCGTGGGGCTACATTTGCTTGATCCCGATGAGATAATCCATGACAGGGTAAACCCTAATGAAACTGCCCTGCCACAATCCATTGCCAATATCTCGGCAAATCCCGTCTTTCAAGCCTTAATTGAATCAAAGCAGCCCGTTGCTATCTCTGATTTGCGCGAAAATCCAGAATGGAATATTGTCGATTTACCATTACGCTCCATTGCCCGATCGCTTCTAATCGTCCCCTTGTTGTCAGAAGGTAAGATTATTGGGAGTATTTCCATGCGTCAAAATAAACTGCCTCGTCATTGGCAACCTGAGGAGGTGTCCTTAGTCCAAGCGGTGGCCGCGCAAGCCGCGATCGCAGTCCAACAAGCTCATCTCTTTCAAAAAACTCGCCAACAAGCCCAGCAACTGCTTGCCCTCGATCATCAAAAAACTGAATTCTTCCAAAATCTTTCCCACGAATTCCGCACTCCCCTCACCCTCACCATTGGTCCCTTAGAAGCAGCAATCGAGAAATCTCAACCACTCCCCCTTGAACAATCTGTAATCGCTTTACGCAACTGTCGGCGGTTACTGCGTCTAGTCAATCAACTACTAGATATCCAACGCCTCGACGCAGGAAAGATGCAGGCTTGTTTCCGCCCTTGCAATCTTGTCGAATTTACCAGTCAAACCATTGATTCTTTTCGTCCCTATTGCGATCGCAAAAATATTCATCTGTTTAGTGAGTTTAGCGAATGTCCAGAAATCTATCTAGATTTGGAGAAATTCGATAAGGTTCTCTATAATTTACTTTCCAATGCGATGAAATTCACGCCTAGCAATGGCAGTGTTACGGTCAGTATCAGCACTGATCGAGATGGTCAGCATTGTATTCTTAGTGTCCATGATACGGGTATTGGCATTCGTCAAGATCAAATTCCATTTCTATTTGATCGCTTTCGGCAAGCTGAAGGTTCCGTTAATCGCAGCTATGAAGGCAGTGGTTTAGGGCTAGCTCTAGTCAAAGAATTAGTCAATCTGCATGGTGGCAATATTTCCGTCACCTCAGACTATGGTCATGGTACAACCTTTGCCATTATCATTCCCATTGGTAAAAAGCATTTACCCCCCGATCAAGTCACCAACCTACCTGCGGATTTACAAATATCTAGAGCTTCAGTGGAGCTTGCCGATTTAGAAACTGACCTCAGTTTAGAAGAAGATATATTCGTTCATGAGCATGAGCATGAAGAGATCCCCCATACTCCCACAGGGAAAATTTTAATCGTTGACGATAATCGCGACCTGCGTGGATATTTACGGCGCGTTCTCAATCAAGCTGGCTATAGTGTAATTTCCGCACACAATGGCGCGCATGGCTATACCGAAGCTCAAGAACACCGCCCCGATTTGATCGTGACGGATTTAATGATGCCGCAAGTCTCTGGTTTAGACTTAATTGCGATGATTCGTGCTGATGAGCAATTAGCAGGTACTCCGATGATTTTGCTCACGGCAAAAGCTAATGAAGAAACCCGCATCGAAGGTACAGAAATGGGGGCTGATGCCTATCTAGCCAAGCCTTTTAATGATCGCGAATTGTTGGCAGAAGTTCGCAATTTACTCGCTCTCAAAACCAACGAACGGCGCGTGGCTCAACTCAATCTCTACCTCACCGAATCAGTTCTCAAGCGGTTTCTTCCTCCGAGTCTTGTTTCTAAAGCCGCCACTGGTGAACTCAGTCTGGATTTGCGTCCTGAGCCTAGGATGATTACGGTTCTCTTTACGGATATTGTGGGCTTTACTTCCCTCGCCAATACCTTGCGATCGCGTCGTGTTGCTGAGTTGCTCAATCAATATCTAGGAGCGATGACCGAAGCAATTTTTGCTAATGGTGGCACGGTCGATAAGTTTATGGGGGACGGCATTATGGCTCTGTTTGGTGCGCCCGAAGATTGCAGCCCCAATGAGCAAGTCCGCCGTGCTGTCCAAACTGCAAAACATATGCAGCGATCGCTAGCTCAACTCAATGAGCAATGGGCGGCTCAGGGCATTCCCACAGTGCGGTTTCGCTGTGGCATTCATCAAGGTACGGCTGTGGTGGGGATGTTTGGCAGTGCGGAGCGATCGGACTATACGGCGATCGGACCCACGGTAAATATTGCTGCACGTATCCAATCGGCGGCGGAACCTGATTGCATTCTTGTATCTGCGACGGTTGCAGATTATCTAAATGATGAGGAGCTTCGCAAGCGTGAACCTCTTAAGCTGAAAGGTGTTGATGAGACTGTACTCACCTTTTTTGTGGATAGCTAAGAAACAATGTGATATTACAATCCATTCCCGATCGCAAAGAACGCTGACCAGTAATTAGGATGATTATAATTTGGTGATTTGATCAAGGCAACTTGCGCTCGACGTAATGCTTCCGTGACCGTGACATCACCTTTTTGAAGTTCACCGTAAAAAGCAGTCATGAGTGCTTGTGTGCCTGCATCATCAACTTTCCAGAGAGAAGCGATCGCCACTCTTGCTCCTGCGGCTTGCATTTGAAATCCTAAGCCGAGGATCTCTACACCATTACCTAATTTGTCACCTAGTCCAGACTGACAGGCACTCAACACCACTAAATCAACATTGGTTAAAGCCCATTTCCGAATATCTGAAATTGTCGTTTTTTCGCCATCGCCAAAAATAATGAAGGAGTTTTTAGGGTCGTCAGTGGAGAGTTGTCCATGGGTAGCGAGGTGAAGAATAGTATAGAATTAGAGTTAGTGGTGGTTAGCTCTTTAGTTAAAACTTCTCCGATACATCCGAATTAATGCTGATATTGCTGCTCGTTATGGTTTTAAAATTGTTCTCAAACCCATTTCCACTTAAGATTATTAGGAATGGCGCAAGATCTCAGCTAACGTTTTCGGCATATATATCATCCATGACTTGCCCTAGTCGGTCATCGTTTAAGTATTCCGCTTTTACTCCTGCTCCTAATAAATGTTCTACTACGATCCCTTTATAGAATTTCTCAAACATATACAAAGGCGCGGATACAAATCCTAATCCGTTGATCAGCATTGCTTTTACGATTACCCCTGCGCTTACTTTCTCTCGGCTGTTTTTGCCAAGCCTTTCGTTGATGTTCTTCTCTATACCGATCTCATCGATTATTCCTGCTACGATTCCCAGATGGTTTAGGTTTTGCACTGTTATTTCGCTACTCATATCTCCCTCCTCTTTCCTAACCTTGCTTTTTTCCTATTCTAATTATTTTGATCTTCTTTGAAGATCGGAATGTGGGTCATAAATAAGGCTTCATAGTTGTTTCGAGTTTGAGAGAGGGTGTGCATAGCACACCCTCTCTCAAACCCAGTTTTAAATTATCCCGAACTCGCCCTACTCAACATCACATCCTAGGTTAAAAAGTCGGTCTGTTTTTTGACCAAGTACTCTTCCTTCCGTTGTGCCACTGATGGTCACAATATCTTTCCCAAGCAAATGGATATCGACAGCACTAACGGAAGAACGCGCAGTTTCTAAAGTTTTGCCGTTAATATTACTGGTGCGTTTGCCATTGGCAGTTAAAGCCCACAGCTTCGTTTGACCATCATCACCCCCACTGACTAAATAGCAACCTTGGGAACTGAAGGCAACCGATCGCACAGGTTTAGCATTATGAGCATCTTTCCAGCCATCGACTAATTGACAGGGGCGATCGCTTTGCAAACAGGTACTAAGATCCCAAACTGACATATAGCCCTGATTATCGGCTGTAGCCAGTAAATTGCGTTTGAGATCGGGGACAGAAATACTTTGAATATAATCATCCTGTCCGCCGACATTGGGATAGGGAATTTGCTTAACCGTATTGTTGCCCCAATTCCAAAGAACAAGTTGGTTATAACGACCAGCGATCGCCAAAGTGCTGTCATCTTGACCAACTAAAGCGATCGCAATGATTGCAAAATCAAATTTCTTAACCTGACTTGGTTGGGTGGGCGGATTGGTAAACAGATTTTGGAGATCCCAGCGCAGTACCGTGCCACTACCATGACCACTAAATAAGTTTCTAGCATCGAGGGTATACTCTAAGCCAAATACGCGATCATCTGCTTGATTAGTAAATGTGGCGATCGGGCGTTTATTGTCTCCTTGACTATCCAAAATCTGAATTTCACCATTTTCTAGTCCCGCCGCCACAAAATTATTATTAACAGGACGATAGCGAACTGTGCGAATAGCTTTCTGAGCTTCCGTTAAAGTACCTAGGTCAAAGCCGACAAAGGGTCGATAAAATCCTGACACATTCCATTTACGGATTGTGCGATCGTTAGAACTACTGATCGCATTACCACCAATACCGTCATACTGAACAGAAGTAACCGCTCCCTGATGTGGTGGGAATGGATTATTAGGATTAAACAACCAACCAATTAAAAAGAGAATGATTGCTAAAATCAGAATTATTAAGAAAAGCGGAACTACTGGCTTAACAACAACTTCAATCGCTTGGACTTCATCAATGGTGTTAACTCTTGTATCTTGCCAGTTTGCCTTAATTAACAGATTTAATTTTTGAGATGTTCCTAGCCAAGGTCGTGATTTATCAACTTGAAGTTGGAGATCATTTTTACTGAATGGTTCAATCTCAGCATCATTGGGCGATACTTCAAAGGAAAAGTCTTCATAGTCACTAGAATTAACATTCTCTAGATCAAAACTAATTTTTTGAGGAAGGTTGCTCGCATTGTTGGCTGTGAGCGTAAATATCGCTGGTGAAGATTGCCAAAACTTCCACCACAACTTCCACGATCGCTTAGCGGGAATAGTTTGCAACCTTGGTGAACAGATTACGGCTAACTCACCTTTTGGCAATACTTCTAAGCTAGATGTTAATTGCGAAGGTAAGCCATTAGTGTGGGAAATATCAATGGTAAAGGGATAGGATTTGGCGATCGCATCATGATCAAAGGGCAAACTACATACAAAAGCAGCCCGAAACTGCGCCCCAGCCTTGACAGTGAACTGTTGAGTATTGCCTCTAGGAAACCATGAATCTGGCAGATCGCGACAGGTTAAGCTAACATTCGTATTTTGCTGACTAGGGTTGCCTATTAAGATTGGAATTTCGAGATCATCAAGGGGCATAGCCTGAAGTTTTTGAGAAGGTATTTCCGCCTTTAAAATTGATCGCCCTGCACCTTCTTGGAGATTGATGCGTAATACTTCACGATTTTCTTCACGTAACTCGATCGAAAAAGCTCGAACTGTAATATTCATAATTCCTGTGAAGCCTGAGATTGGGGTTTCAATAATCGAAACCATAAACTCAACCAAATCTCCTGGGGGGATCTTCACACTCACATCAGGTGAAATCGTATACCACTCATAGCCAACTTCTTGAATATCTGCACCTGCGGCAATGAGTTCAATTTGAAAGCTAGAAAACTGATTGCTATCATTAACAACAACTACGGGAAAAGAATTTTTTGCAGAACCGATTTTAAAATTCAGTTCTTTTTGAGGTATCTCTAAGCCGATTTGATTTGCTGACATCGCTCTATTTATTCTCTTAATGTTATCTGGATAGTTAGTACGAAAGATAGCAGAGTGGCTCTAAGTGCCACTCTGCTATCTTTCGCTCACAAATCTTTGGCGAAATTGCTCCGATTGTAATTGATTAGGAATTTGTCTGGCGATCTCTTCAACTAATTGTGATTGCGACGGATTTTGGTCTAAAGCTTTCTTTAAAATTATTTTAGCGACTGGTCCAATTAAATCAAATAATTCTTGCTGACATCGATGAATGAATGCACTATCAATGCTCGTCAAAGTAGTACTAGTGCTGTCAGTGCGAGATGCTCTAGCTCGAGTCAGTAGAGCCTGTAGTGATTGAGATTGCTCGATTCGAGAACGAATCACCTCCTTTTTGGCTTCGTCCTTTTCTTGTCGGAGCTTAAAAAGTTGCCCCTTCATCCCATTTTGCCGTTCAGCAATGGTACTTCCCATCTCTTGAAATACTCGCGCCATCTGCCCCAGCTCGTCTTGACGCTGAGCAACTGAATCTAATGCTTCAGAATTGAAAGATTCTTCTTCAATCTCTTTTGCCGCAGTCATCAGATTTTTAATCGGACGTAATAGCCACGAAGCGATCGCCAAACCAATCAAAATATTTACCGCTAACAGAATCATAATAATAACTAAAGTGACGCGGTTATTGGTATCAATCTCCTGCATAAAAATTGACTTCGGTACAATAATTCCCACCGACCAATCTAGCTCTAAATCTTGAGCCAACTTCTGCATACTCAAAATATATTTTTCGCCATTAGAATTAAATTCAACTACCTGTAAATTTTCCATGCTTTGAGTTGAGCCTAACTGTTTTCGCAAAGCCAACCCAGCATCTTGTAGGCGTGGGTCTTTACTTTGAGCAAGTTCAAAACGCTTAACTGTATTTCCATTTTTCTCAAATACAGGAACTTCAGAAGTGGTGGCAACTAGATTGCCATTACCTTCAACCAAAAATACATGCCACTGATCGCTGGGACGAGTTTGCAGCATAAACTGCTTGATTTGTTTCAGGGAAATATTCATGCCTACTACCCCCTGAAGCCCACCACTAGCATTGTAGATGGGGGTAGCTTTGGTGGTAGTCAATTCACCGTCGGTTGTACTCACAAAAATCGAACTCCAGATTGCCTTGCCAGACTTTTTAGCATCGATATACCAAGGGCGCGTGCGATGGTCATACACTTCATTCATAATCACTTTGCCGCGTATCCCATTATTGCTTAGTTCATACGTAGGACGATTAGGGCTGGTGTTATCTTCGCGAATGCGGAGTAAAAAATTGGCATCATTTTGGCGCTCAATGCCAACCATTGTGCCACTCTCATTGCCATAAAATAGAATATTTTGACTGTTTAGCTCCCTTGATGTATTAAATATCTCTGTTTGAACTTCACTAATATCGTTTGGGTTGACACTGCCGTTGCGAAGAGCGGTTGTCAAGGCTTGATTAATTCGCACCGACTCTTTGAGATAGGCATTGATTTTTAGCTCCACGCGATAATTTAAGTTATTACAAAGCTCGCGGGTTAATTTTTGAATGGCGCGTTCACTACTATTAAATGAAATCCAACCTGTGATCCCAACTGCCACAGTAATTTGAATGCTTAGCACAATGGGAAAAATTTGCCGAATCGAAGACATAGATAGATAACCTTGGATAAGTGGGAACGTCTAAATGTTTTAAGGGGTTGTATCAACCATATTCGTGATACGGCGCTGATCAGATTCTGGTGGAAGATTAAGGTTGTTTTGGTATTGAGGATTCACTTGCATTGCTTGATACATCCCATAGCGTTGAGCAGCATAGTTGAGAATATTAATTCCCAATTCTTGGCAATTACGAATGGTTTCCCTTGTCAGGGCTTGATCTGACTGACCACTCCAGATCGGTGATAGTTTGCCGAGTATGACAATTACCCCCCCATTCGTGAGAATCTGCATTGGCTGCTGGAGGATCGCTGATAAGTTCGGGAGGAGAAAGGGCTGACTCCGAAGCGGATGTGTGCGCTCTAAATCGGAAAAAGCTTGCATTGATATTTCCATAGGAATCCGACCATGGAAGGAATTAAGTAAATCTTGAGTAGCCACATCAATTTCGATCGCGATCGCTTCTAGCTCAGATTGCAGTTCCACCTGAAGGCTCGATTGATCAGATTGTTGAGCCATAGATTGAACTTGGCTAGTTCTTCTGAGCTTGTTGCTAGCATTTTGTAGTTCATTATAAATTTCTAATAGATTCTCTAACGGGCTATTACTAATTGCGGCTTCGATGATAATCACCCCACCAATAGCAATATATTCTCGTAAAGCTAATTGCGTAGCATCATTAATAGTTAAGACTTGAGCATGGGTTAAATAAATGAGATGGTAGGGACTGAGATTACTCAATGTTAGTTCGGCACTAATATCTAGCTTACCGATTGGCTCAATTAGGCTAAGGCTCGGCGCAAGACTAGATAAAGATTGACCGAGAAAATGGAGATGTTCTTGAATAGTGTTTTGTTGATGGTTTCCAAAAGTCGCTACTCGAACCAAATTTTGAGGACGAATTTGAGCTTGTAAACGATAGCGCATATCTAATTGCGATACGCTGGGAGAAAATATATCCATTGGCGTTTGGATCTCTAACTTCCCTTCCGCGATCGCTATTCGACAGATTTCAATATCCGTCTCAAGGGGCAAGTCAGTCTTCTCATTAACTCGAAATGTTTCCACCAGTACTTCATTGCCACTAGCTCGCTTGAGTTTGGCGGGATCGACATAACTAAGGACTAGATAAACAATCGTAATCTCGGCATCGTAAGCAGTCGTGGAAATCCGAAAATCGAGGGGCGTTGGCACAACAATAAAATTACCGCGCAGATCGATCGCCATGCCTGGTTGAATTTGTACCCAACGCCCATCCCGAAATTTGGCTGGTAAATCCGCAGGTGCAGCGATCGGAGCAACTCCTAAACCACAGATAATTCCTGGTAAAAATAGGGATTGATACTGGACATTTTGGCGATGCTGGTGATACTCGTGAGCGAGCCGCCATCGTTCACTATTGATCATCAATCCATCTGATACCTGTAGCCGTTCAAAGGACTTGATTATGGGATAGGGAAAGTCATTCATAGGTTTTTAGTGATTTTTTATCAATTATTTTTATCAATACATTTTTAGGATTTTAAAGATATCGGCGCTTCGTGAGGATATCTTTAAATAACTTCTAGATCGTAGGTACAAAAAACAGGTTTTTCCCGCTCGATAATTCGATGGATAAGTGGCAAGTCAAGAGCATTTTGTAAATCATTACGAATTCTCACCACAAAATGAAAGGGTCTACCACCACCTGTTGAAGCATTTTGTCCGAGGATAGCTTCACCAAGCACAAAACCCCGTCCTGTAATTTCAAAAATACTAATGTGCTTTTCTGCTTCAGGCAAATGTTCATCAAGGGGTAACCCTGTAAACAAATGGATATAAAAGCGTAACCCCCGACGAGTTCCCCGCCAACGATAAATCTGCATGGCTTGCTTGATCAAGTAGCGTTGCCGCTCAACATCAAGATATGGTGATGTTTCCCATCCCACCCAATGAGCAAGAAATGGCAACATAGTTTCAGGAGCTAGCATCGGGTCGAGATAAGCCCAGAGCGTGTCTAAGATCTGCACATCGGGTTCTAGGGCTTCTTCAAAGATCTTCAGCAAGCGTCCTACAAAATCTACTTCACGGTAAGCATCAGGTAAGAAGTCCAGATATAAACTAGACGGACGCACATAAAGCCGAAATGGCTCAATATCAAATAGTTCTAGTCTAGGTGAGAATCCTGAATCTGAATCTGAACTCGCATAACCACCATAAATTTGTAACTGCCCCTGATAATTAATCGTGAGGGGCTGACCTTGCACGATCGCTTCTTGGTTTTCAAAAAAGTCCGCAGGAACTTGGAAATAGAGTACGGCTTCCATTTCTGCATAGGGAGGCAACTGATTCCCTTCCATCCCAATTTGCAACCAATCCGATGGGAAGTCCCCTTCGACCCGTAAGTTGGTCAGAAGCGAGCGATTACTGGAATTTTTGAGTTTGACTACAATTTCGCTCGGCTCATTGGGATTAACCAGCAGTTTGCAATTAGTAGGCGATCGCACACTATCACTATTAGCCTGTAACAGATTACCCTGTGCATTACCCAACTTATCAGCACTGGCTAAAGTCTCTTCATTGGCATCAGGAGACTTCATCGAAATTAGGCGAATGCTTAGTGCTTGGAGCTTGCTTTTTTGAGTCATAGGAGGTGGTGTTTAGATGCTGTCTTAATTGACAATATTAATCACGTGGCTAGAGCGTAATCTAGGACTGCGCCAAGAGCAGATCAATCCAACTGAACCAGGATCAATCATTGGTTGCGGTGCGAGTCGCCTCATCCATTCGCCGTTTTCATAGCGCAACTCAAATAGTTGTACTGTACCTAAAAAGCGCACACCTTGAAAGTTTTGTAACAGTTTGACAATATCAGACGGATAAACAGGACGACCGAATTCCCAACCCTGCCCCTTAACTCCGCCCGTAATGGGATTAAGAAAACGATAGAGCATCACCTTAAGCTGCTGCACAATATCTTGCTGTACCTGTGGATTGCTATAGGAAGATTCTAGAGCAATCTCAGTCTGAACACAGACACCCACATATTCAGGTTGTTCTAGTTGAATTTGGATGCCTAGCATCTTCCGTTCATCTAGATAGCCCAATACTCGCTCAACTAGAGGTGGGGTTAAGATAAACTGATCAGGCGCAATCCCTTGACCTTGATCAATGCTTTCAGTGCGGACTCTGGGAACAACTAGCAACTTAACAGTTCCCGCCTCTTGCCTCCTCCTCGTAGGCGCACAGATGACCCGCGCCACAGCCCCATCTCCTGCAATCATAGTCAAGTATTCAAAATCTGTCTGGGTAATGGCGCGATCGCGAGTTCGGAGCATCTTGGGAACGCGCACTGCTACATCATCAAGGGATTCCGCATCAACACCATTACTCGCCGAAATATGATTGGTTAAGCTGGCTACATAGGGAATAGCATTTTTGGCTATTCGCAAACTGCCACGCTGTATATTACCGCGAAACCCTCCGCCTGTACGATATTTCACCATTTGAATGATCGAGCCTTTAGGGGGAACCGCGCCATATTGAGTACCAGTTGACCTCGTATTCAAGGCGATCGCCTTGGACTGATCTACCACAACTCTTTGCATCGGTTCACCTTGAATCCGTAAACGTTGCAATGTATGCTGACTCTGATAGTTAGGCGTTTGTACAAAGGGACCAAATTGAACTTGCCCTGAAGTGGAATCAATAATATAGTGCAGATCGCTTTCCGTAGATTCGGAAAAATCGGCAACTTCTTGCCATATTTGTGGCAGTCCGACGGGTGGGGTGACTAGTAAATATTCATCGGCTTGGCGCGGCAATACTGGTTGGTGCAGTAGTTGAAAAACCTGTCCTGATTTGCCATTACTCTCTCCCAAAACTTCGTTTTCTAGGGCATGACATTGAGTTGCTTTGACCGTTCCCCCGATCGCTCTTGCCGACATGCCAATAATATGGGGCGATCGACTATAAGCTGCTTGATTGGCTGTTGGTTCAACATAGCTACAGCGTAACCAACGTCCTCGATAGGTGGAGAACTGTCTTACATCCCATGTTAGAGGCAAATGAAAGATCACTTCTGCACCCTGCAAAGGATTTGTTCCCTCTCTGGCTAGTTCACTAAAACTAAATCCTTTCGTGCGATCATCACTCTCTTTTTGGAGTACAGGTTGCCATGCATTACCATTCCATGCTTCCCAAAATCGAGGTGGATTATTGGGATTAATCCCTGTCGTCGTTGCCGATTCTCCCTTCAATTTGAGGGCAATCACATTGCCATTGATCGGTTGCTCTCCATCAAAAACTACATAAAAGCAATTAGTTGGTTGAGGTGGGTCACTAAATAGAGCAATTTCCTGTCCTGACCACTCCTCTTCACGATCTTCTGTCCATACGTCTAAGAGTAAATCGCGCAAAAACTCAGGATTTTCTTCAGCTCTAGGTGCAGCTAGTAAGTGTAAAATGCGGGGATTACCAATTACCAAAGGTTGATCGGTACTAAATACGATCGCTTCTTCAGTTTCAGTTCTCAGTGTTCCCACTTCAACCCCCGCAGGAATTGTATAGGGTTCTGGTAAGGAGGCACTCAGATAAAAAGTCACCTCAGTTTGAGCAGGTGCAGGTGGCTGTAACCGAATCCCCAATAATTCTAAAAAAGCAACGTAATTACGGCGCGGCACTTGGTTAAACCGCACCAACATCTGATCGGTTAGCCAAGCAAATAACTCAATCAGAGTAACACCTGGATCGCTAGGGTTATAGTTTGTCCATTCTGGACAATAGCGCGGGATTCTGAGAAGACACTCATTCACCAATTCTGCGAAGGTGCGATCGTCAAGATCAGATTTTGGCAAATTGGGAAGAAAATCAAACTCTTTCGTCATTACACAATGCTCTTAGGTGAATTTGGCGATGATTAGATTTTACTAGCTATCTTTACCCTTCGCGATTAAATACCAAATAATTTCAAAAAGTCGAACCCAATTTTTGGGTAGCCCTGCAAAGGATTTGAATGGGTAAGGATAGGCTGCGCTTCGCGCAGCCTATCCTTACTTAGGACTACCAATTTTTGGCGCGGCTAAGCCGCGTCAAAAATTGGGTTCTTTAATTGCCATTTGGGGGCAGTAAATAAAACGGATAAACCATGCTGCGCCTATCATGGCTTTCCTTTATTTCATAGAGGATTTTCAGATCTAAGCGCCCTCTAATCGGATCAGGCTCTGCATAAACTCCTGTAACCTTAATCCGAGGTTCCCATCTATTGAGTGCTTCCTCAACATAGATTCTGGCTAGGAGAATCGTCTGCGGATTCATCGGCGCAAAAGTGAGATCTGAGAGACGGCAACCAAAGTTGGGGCGATATACCCGCTCTCCTAACTTAGTATTCAAAATTGTCGCGATCGACTCTTCCAAATTGCGATCGCCGCCGTCCGTTTTTAGTTCACCTTGAACATTAATCCGCAAAGGGAACGAAATGCCCCTACCCAGATAATCTTGTTCTAAATCACTCATAAATTTGTTTGGCTAAAAATGTCTTTACATATGGGGATATTATAAAAATTAAGTTCAGAGCTTATCCCCCAATTAGAACAGTCATTTCTGCTTTGCCCACAAAAGTAGTTATCGGTGTGGGTGGAGCATTGACATTGATCCCAACTACTTGAGAGGTAGTTCTCGCTGCGAAGCGTCCGCCGATTAAGACCGTAAAAGAACCCATGACAATCGAGCCTACTACTAAATTGCCAACTACAGCATCGCCAACACAGGCTGCGGGCATCCCTCCAATCAATACTGTAGGTGCTCCAGGTCCAATAATAGTATCATTTGTGACAGTCTTATCTGATAACCTTGCTGCTGGAAACATAAGAGATTAGGGATTGAGGAATGGATAAAGTTTGTGTAAAGCAGAACTGTCTAAAAGGATTAATGCGGTAACAATACTGCAAATATTAGCTATTAAATTTACAGCGCTTTGCGCTAAAAACCAAACCGAAATCGGTTTCATAATGAGAATTGCTGATTCTCTGCTATAAGTATTTGCGATCGTACAACTCATCTAATTAATCTTAACTAAAGTACCTTTAATTGTATTGATACCAAGAGCTTCTACATTGACCATTGGGGCTTCCATTTTGGCTGAAACAGTACCTTTTATTTGAACTTGGAGTCCATCGATGACTACGCCTGTGTTAGAAATCACTATTTTGTTAGCACCCACTTTAAGGGTAATGTTTGTGGTTGCAGTCAAGGTAATATTAGCCGCATTAATTGTTAAATCTTTAGTCATACCAGTTGTCCCAGTTTTAACTGTAATGTTGCCTGTAGAAGTTAGGCTAATCACCTGACTACTATCATCAGCCCGAAATTTATGCCCGCCAGTAGTTTCTAATTCAGCAAACTTGGTACTATCATCTAGTCGCAGATTATGACCATCAATAGTATTGAGATAAACTCCCTTTTTGACGGCTCCTTTATCTTCTTCAACAAATTGCAATTGATGACCAACGCGAGTTTTAAAAGTCCGTAAGCGTACTTTTCCGCCTACAACACTGTCTGTGACCACAGTTGGGGGAGCATCAGTACCATTCCATACTCCACCAATCACATAGGGGCGGTGGATATCACCATGCTCAAAAGCTACTAAAACCTCATCATTTATTTCTGGCAAACAGTCAAAGCCCCTATTTGTACCTGCACCTGCACTCACGACTCTAGCCCAATTGCTCTCATGCTCTTCTGTAAGCGTAGGAAACTTAACTCTAACTCGTCCCCATTTTTTAGGATCGTTATTATTGCTCACTATCCCCACTAACATCGTTTGCCCTGGCTGTAGATGAGGCTTCGATGACAACATCGAGAATAAACTACCCCCACGAAGGCCGCGCACGCTGAAATGGGTAATGAAATTGCGCTCATGATACAAGTGGTGAGTTTCAGTAACATAGTAACTGCCACTATAGTTACCGATACCAGACAATTTTATTACTCTTCCAGGTCTAATTGCAGGATTCCCTTCTCCCTTAGCATCCGCATTGACAAATTCACCACCTAATTCATTACATAGTGACTGAGCCATTTTTTGGGCTTCATTAACACTAAAAACTGGCTGATCAACAACAATCATTTTCGGTGAGCTATTAAATTTAGTGCTGGCTTGCTTACCTGTGCCGCTATCAGTTGTTGTAAGAACTGATCCTGTTGTTGCGGTAGAGACGATCGCTTTCTTTTGAACATAATCCCAACCTCTGACTTCAACAGAGCTGACCTGCTCAGAACTAGTAACACGCACTCGAAAACTATGAATATCTTCTAGCCATTTCAGCTCAAGAGTTTGGTCTTGACTAGGAGCGCGAAAGTTTAATTTCCCATCCTGAACATATAACTCAAAGCCATTACGAGCTGCTCGTTCTTGCAAAAACTCCATATTGGTCTGGTTTTCTTGAAAAGCATACTCATGGACAACAGTCGTTGCCGTGATTGTCCCAGCAGTAATGCCAGCTTCGCCAATTATTTGGGAGACCATATCACTGTCTTTAACATTTTGGAAAGAGCGATTAAAACGACCTCGATGTAAACGATGAGAGATGTCATACCCACGGACGATGATTGGAGCCTGAGATTTTTCGTTAAGCTCAGTTTCTATAGCTGTTATCTCACCTTCTAAGACATATCCAGTCTCCTCTTTTACAAAATCAGGATCTTCGGTAGTACTAGAAGTGAAACCTATTTTGATTTTTTTACCGATTGCAAATTGACTTTGGTGTTCCCAAGCTGTATCAGTACTTCCAGGGAAATAATCATTATTAACAATAATTGTGAACATTCCTGGTTGATGCAGACTTTCCTCAACAGATATTTGCAAAATATCGTTGAGTAAATCTTCTGAAGCATTAACTCCGTCAATTTGGAGCGAAGGTTTGGCTTTATATGTTGCTGGCATTGGTTTCTCTATTTAGCTTTGTGAATGGTTGAAAAATATTTTTTAGAGTTGAGTAGTATCGACTTCTTCGAGCGACATATCGACAACTGCGCGAACAGGTGTACCATCGGCCAGAAACATGGTTAGTTTATAGCTAACAGATTTGACAAAGCATTTAAGATATTGATTCTGTCCCCAAGCAAAAACATATACTGGTGGTCGTTCTAGCGATCCTGTAAAGTCTGTAGCTTTAATAATCGGGTCAATTAATGTCAGAACGCTTGTTCCTGCTTCGTAAGTATCAAAGGTTAAATTGCTTAGAGAGAGACTGACTGGCTCTGGATAGGCAAAAGTAACTTTGGGTAAGCCTGATGCAGTACGCGCACCTGCGGATCGGTTGAGACTTACTGATCGCTGAAATTGAAGCTCGGTAGGATTAAACTGAAAATTTATGGCTGCTGCTCCTGCATCGGTGGTGGTGAGCATTGCTTTAACAAGTGGTCCTGCTGTCATAATCTATATTCCTCAAAGCTCCTAAAAAATCTAAAAAACTTGTCCTGTGCTAAACCCTCGAATTACAAGAAATTTTTAAAAAGTGTTGCTTCGCAACACTTTTTAAAAATTTCTTGGTTTGGGTTTGGGCGCAAATCGTTGTATATGTAGTTACCAAGGTAATCGTCCTTGATATTTACCTCCCTGTCGTTCTTTTTCTATTTCTAAACGTTGCCTCAACAAAATATATATCTCTTGAGCAAGGGTTTCAAGATTTTTGTCAAAGTTCTCTTCATCATAACTATCATTATCTTGATTTTGATGAGGATTAACAGAGACCTTAGCTTCTGGCAAAGTTTCAGATGTTAGTTCGCGTTGAATTGTATTAGAGCGATTATTCGTAATTTTGTTTGGATTTCCTTTTTGTAATCCTGCTGGGGTTAAGTATAGGTCTTGATCAATATCACTATCTGCATAGGTAGTTTGATCGGGCGATCGCTGAATGGTTGTTTGATTGCTAGTGGAACTTTTTGATGGACTTGACGGACTTGCTAGCGGACTGCGATCGCTAGTACTAGTTGTCTGTTTATTTAGCGAGCTTGTGGATGAACTAACCTTTGGAGGTGGTAAGTTAGCTAGCAATTCTGATATGTTTGACCAGCCCATAGAACTTGTCTGGCTATTGTCAGAATTGTTGTCTTGCTTGGGTTGGATTGTTTTGGCAAAGTTGTTTAAACTATTGGACAAATTGCTTGGAGCATGTCGATCTGTTGGCGATCGCTGTACTGTTTGTGATGTCATGGGGCTAGGGATTTGGAGTGATGGCAGTGATGAAAAATTGCCTAAGTACTCAGTATGAACCAGATTTTCAATGGCTTTGGGAAGTTGTAAATCTTTAGAATTACTAGGATCAGCTAGCATTTGAATGATGGTTTGATTGTCATTGTGCTCTAATCGAGTTTCGCTATTGATGGCTTCATCTTTTTTCGGATCAGCTTTTTTCTGTATGTGTTGAAGATTATCATGCTCAAAATTATCCAATATCTGAGAACTCACTTCAGGATTTAGATTAACTAAATCCGTATCTCTTTGGATTAAATTAGTATGATCAATTGCTAAAGTACGGTCTACATTATCTACATCTGAAGGATCTAAATCTCTTTGAATTGGTTGAATGCGATCAACTTGAGAAATACTATCTACCATAGAAACAACATCAGACTGTCTCTGTATTGCATCAATAGACAAATCAGTTTGTTGTATTTGTTGAGTAAGATCTCCTGGAGTAATAGCATCTACTGAGATATTAGATTGTCTCTGTATGTCATTAGTTTGTGGTGATTGTGTAATCTCAATAGACGACAAATCAGAATTACTATCTACAGCAGAAATGTCAACATCACTAAATCTTTGAATTTGTTGCGAATCTCTATTTGTAGAAATATCAGAATTCGGTACATCAGCTTTTGGTTGAATTTGTTGCGTGCGATCGCCTTCAGAAAAACTATCTAAAATAGGAAGTTCAGAAACTCTTGCAATTTGCTGAATGTTGCTGGCAGAATTACTATCTGAGTTAGACAAATCAGAGGCTCTTTGAATTTTCTGAGTGTGATCGCCTTCAGAAATATTATTATCTACTGTAGAAACATCAATTTGTCTCTGAATACCATCAGGTTGAGGAGTTTGGGTAATATCAGCAGGTGATAAATCAGGATCTTGTTGAATAACGCGATCACTTTGAGAAATACTGTTTGCCAAAGAAATATCGGGCTGTCTCTGTATTTCATTAGTCTGAGAATCTTGCTTAATATCCACCGCAGATAAATCTAAATCTGGTTCTCTTTGAATAGAGCGATCGCTTGGGTAAGTATGATCTGCAAAAGATTCTCTCTGGATTTGTTGACTATTATTTGTAGCATTGCTATCAGAAATAGACAGGTCAGTTTTTTGAGCAAGATCTCCTTGAGTAATAGCATCTACTAAGATATTAGATTGTCTCTGTATGTCATTAGTTTGTGGTGATTGTGTAATCTCAACAGGAAGTAAATCAGAATTAATAGCTACATCAGAAATGTCAGTATCACTAAATCTTTGAATTTGTTGCGAATTTCTGTTTGTAGAATTATCAGAAGTCGATACATCAGCTTTTGTTTGAATTTGTTGAGTGCGATTATCTTCAGAAAGACTATCTACAATAGGAAGTTCAGAAGCTCTTTCAATTTGCTGAATGTTGTTGGCAAAATTACTATCTAAGTCAGACACATCAGATATTCTTTGAACTTGTTGAGTGTGAGTATCTTCAGAAATATTATTGTCTAATGTAGAAATATCAGTTTGTCTCTGGATACCCTCATTTTGAGGGGTTTGTGTAATATCAGCAGGTGATAAATTAGATTCTCTTTGAATATCTTTAGAAGTACTATCTACACTAGAAATATCAGTTTGTCTTTGTATCGCATCAGTCTGAGTGATTTGCATAATATCAGTACTAGATAAATTAGATTCTCGATTAATAGAGTGATCGCTTTCAGCAATACCATCTAAAATAGGAGACTCAGAAAAACTTGAAACTGGCTGGATATTACTGTCTATGGGAACATCAGACTGTCTTTGAATTTGTTGCGTGCGATCGCTTTGAGAAATACTGTCTGCCAAAGAAATATCAGTCTGTCTTTGTATTTCATTAGTCTGAGAGTCTTGCTTAATCTCTAGAGGAGGTAAATCAGCTTGTCTCTGAATTTGTTGAACAGCGTTGCTTGTAGCATTGCTATCAGAAATAGATGAATCAGTTTGTTGTATTTGTCGAGCAATATTTCCTTGAGTAATACCATCTACTGAAATATTAGATTGTCTCTGTATGTCATTAGTTTGTAGTGATTGTGTAGTATCAACATTATTAAATAAGTCAGTTTCTCTCTGAACAGCGCGATCGCCTTGGTCAGTATTATCTACTAAAGAAACGTCAGACTGTCTCTGTATCGTATTATTCTGAGATTGTGTAAGCTCATCAACAGGAAATAAGTTGGTTTTTCTTTGAATATCTTCAGAATTAATGTCTACATCAGAACTATCAGTATCACTAAATCTTTGAATTTGTTGCGAATCTCTGTTTGTAGAAATATCAGAAGTCGATATAGTCGAGACATCAGCTTTTGTTTGAATTTGTTGCGTGCGATCGCCTTCAGAAAGACTATCTAAAACAGGAGGTTCAGAAGCTGCAATTTGCTGGATATTGCTTCTAACAGCGCTATCTGAGTCAGGTAAATCAGATGTTCTTTGAATTTGTTGAGTGCGAGTATCTTCAGAAATATTATTATCCACTATAGAAATATCAGGTTGTCTCTGGATATCCTCAGCCTGAGAAGTTTGTGTAATATCAGCAGGTGATAAATCAGTATTTCTTTGAATAGTGCGATCGCCTTCAGCGATACTATCCACAGCCAAAATATCAGTTTGTCTTTGTATGCCATAAGTTTGAGTATCTTTTGAAATCCCAACAGATGCTATATCAGAATGTCTTTGAACTTGTTGAGTGCGATCGCTTTGAGAGATATTATCTACTGCCAAAACATCAGGTATTCTCTGGGTCGCATCAGTTTGAGGAGATTGTGTAAGCTCAACAGGAGATAAATTAGATTCTCTTTGGATGCCTTCAGAAGTACTACCTACAGTAGGAATATCAGTTTGTCTTTGTATCGCATCAGTCTGAGAGATTTGCGTAATATCAGCATTAGATAAATTAGATTCTCGATTAATAGCGCGATCGCCTTCAGAAAAGCTATCTAAAATAGAAGATTCAGAAGCACCTTGAAGTGACTGAATATCGTTGCCTATAAAAACATCAGATTGTCTCTGTACGTCTCTAGTCTGGGAATCTTGCTTATTATCTACAGCAGATAAATCTGGTTCCCTTTGGATTTTAAGATTATTTTGAGTAATATTATCTAAAGCAGGAGATTCAGAAGTTTTTAGGATTGGCTGAATGTTGTCATTTGTAGAAGTGCGATCAGAGACAGATAAATCAGGCTGTCTTTGAATTTGTTGAGTATAATCACTTGGGGGAATACTATGATCTACTTTAGAATCATCAGATAGTTTCTGTAAAGAATCAGTTTGTAGAGATTGCGTAATCTCCTCAACATCAGACAAATCAATTTCTCGTTGAATAGTGCGATCGCTTTGAACAAAACTATCTAGCAAATTAAGATCAGGTTGTCTCTGAACTTGATTAATCTGATCATCTTGCTTAATATTAACAGGAAGCAAATCAGATTCTCTCTGAATTTGTTGAATAACGCTGACTGTAGTAGTCTGATCAGCAATAAACGAATCAGTTTGTTGTGTTTGTTGAGTAAGATCTCCTTGAGAAATACTATCTACTGCCGAAACATCATCAGTTCTTAGGGATTGGGTAGGATCGGGAGATAAATTAGATTCTCTTTGAATATCACCAGAGATGATATCTACTGTAGAAATATCAACATTACCAAGTCTTTGTTGTGGTGAATTTCTGTTGGTAGAACTATCAGAAGTAGATATATCAGGTTTTGTTTGAATTAGTTGATGGTGATCACCTTCTGAAATATTATCTGCCGTAGAAGTGTCAGATTGTTTCTGTAAAGAATTGGGTTGAGAAACTTGTGTAACATCTTTAGCTGATAAATTAGGTTCTTGCTGAATAGTGAGATCGCTTTGAGAAGAACTATCTATAACGTTAAGCTCAGTTTGTCTTTGGGCTTCATTAGTCTGAGCATTTTGCTTGATATCAACAGGAGATAAATCAGTTTCTCGTTGAATAGTGTTGCTTTGAGAAATACTCTCTACTGATGCAACATCAGATTGCTGAATGTGATCAGTTTGCGATAGTTGTGCAATATTAACGTTATTGAATAGATCAGGCTCTCTCTGAATAGTACGATTATTTTGAGTAATATTATCTAAAACAGGAGATTCAGAAATTTTTGGGATTGACTGAATGTTGTCACTTGTAGAAGTGCTATTAGCGACGGATAGATCAGATTGTCTTTGGATTGGTTGAGTGCGATCGCTTTCAGAGATACTATTGACTACCGAAACATCAGGTTGTCTTTGGATTTCATCAGTTGGGATCATTGTCCCATCAGTAGGAACCAAGTTGGATTTTCGTTGAATAGTGCGATCGCCTTCAGGGACATCTTTTAAGACCGCAGATTCCAAAGAGCTTTGAATTTGTTGGGAGTTATTGCTTGTAGAAGAACTATCCGAGTCAGGTAAATCTGCAATATTAGTCTGATCAGTTTGCCTCTGGACACTAGTAGTCTGAGGGGATTGACTAATATCAGTATTTGACAAGGTAGATGATTGGTGAATAGGAAGATCGCTTTCAGACGCAATCGAAGTTTCAGGAAATCTTTGAATTGATTGAGTGCTGTTGATTGTAGTACTACTATCTACCGAAGAAATATCAGGTTGCCTCTGGATTTCATCAGTCTGAGAAATCTGTGTAGTCTCAACAGTAAATAATTCCGATTCTCGTTGAATAATGCGATCGCTTTGAGAAATACTATCTAAAACAGGAGTTTCAGGCTGTCTTTGAATTGGCTGAATATTGCTGGTTGTCGAATTGCTGCTGTCTATGGAACTATCAGCATTAGCAAGATCAGACTGTCTTTGGATTTGTGGAGTGTAACCTCCTTGAGAAATACGATCAACATCAGTTTGTCTTTGTACTTCATCAGATTGTGGAATATTGGTAACTGTTCCTAAAGGTTCTCTTTGAATAGTGCGATCGCCTTGAGAAATATCATCCACTGTAATATTAGATTGGGTTCCTATCGCGTCAGCTTGAGGGGATTGGGTAATATTAGTAGCTGCTAAATTAGATTTTCGTTGAATAGCAGGATTAATTTCAGGAATAGTATTCTCATTAGAGATACCAGATTGTTTCTGTAAAGGATCTGATTGAGATGATTGTGTATTATCGACAGAAGATAAATCAGGTTCTCGCTGAATAGTGCGATCGATTTCCGAAACACGATCTAAAACAGAAGATTCAGCAAATCTTTGAGTTTGTTGCGTGTTAGTACTTGTAATAGTATTCTCAGGGAGAGATAAATCAGTTTGTCTTTGAATTTGTTGCGTGAGATCACCTTGAGAAATACTATCTACTGAAGAAATATCAGGTTGTCTCTGTACTTCATCAGTTTGGGAGATCAGCCTTCTATCGACAGGCGATAAATCAGGTTCTTGCTGAATAGTGCGATCGCCTTCAGCAACATTATCTAAAATGCGAGATTCAGAAGATCTTTGAATTGGTTGAGTGTTTTTGTCTGTAGAAATTATGCGGTCAGAGCTAGACAAATCAGGCTGTCTTTGAATTGGCTGAGTAAGATCTACTTGAGAAATATTATTTACAGGATTATTTACAGGAGGAATATTCGCTTGTCCCTGTAGAGCATCAGCTTGAGGAACTTGTGAAGCTTGAGGAATATTATCGGTATCAACAAGAGTTGATTCTCTTTGAATAGTGCGATCACTTACAAAAGAATTAATAACTGTATCACTGCCTGTAGCTGGCAAGTTAGAATTTAATTGAATTTGTGGATTGCGAATATTGGTTGTAGAACTATCAGAAGTTTTTGGAATCTTCTCAAGGCGATTACCCTGAGATATATTATCCGTGGCAGGATATCTTTGTATTTGCTGAATATTATCACTTGTCAGAGTGATATCAGAAGTAGATAAATCAATTGATGGCTGAATTTGCTGAGCGTGATCGCCCTGAGAAATATTGTCTGTATTAGAAATTTCAGATTGTCTTTGTACTACAGGAGATTGATTAGTATCAACCGTAAATAAATTAGATTCTGTTTGATTAGGGCGATCGCCTTCTAAAAGATTATTATTTGCAAAAGCTAAATTAGCTGTATCTGTCTGCCTTTGAACTAACTTGTCTTGATTACTTTGATTACTTTGCTCAATACTTGTTTCTAAAACAGGCGAATTAGAATTTAACGGTAATTGTGGATTTTGGAGATTTGCTGAAGAACGATCAAAAGTTCTTTGAATTTGCTCAGGGCGATCGCTGTTTGAATTAGTACTGTCGATAATTGATAAATCATCAGATCTTTGAATAGATGTATTTTCTGATATATTTGCATCCAAACTTGACTGAAAATCATGGTCTATTGAGGGATTGACACTAAATTCTTGACTTGATAAATTCAGTGGAGAATTAAGGGACTGTGCTTGAGAAGAATCTAGAGTTTGCCTTTGAATTGAGTCGCTTTTAGGAGAATCAATTGGCGATCGCTTAGTCTGTACTTGTCTCTGTAGGTTGTTTTTAGAAACAATAGCCTTTGTTTGGATATCAGGTTGATTTGTGGTCTGACCATCACCCGCAGTTAGAGAATTTGATTGTAAAGGTTGATCGAAAAAAGGAGAGTCTTCAAAGGAATTATTCAGTGGCTCAAAATCATTTTCAGCCGCTAAATTATCGGGATTTAATAATGAGACTGCTCCCAAAGGATAGATGAATTTTGGCTGTAAAAATGACTGTCCCAGAGACGGTGGCACAAGCAAAGGCGTGTAATTACCTAATGGAATATCATCAGATAAATCATCACTACTAGCATCAAAAGGAATTGAGGTATTTTCAGTCACAGCTTAAGAACTAGGGAAAGAACCATTTGTTGCATCTCTTGTCACTACAGTAGCAGCTCCACCACCTGTCGTCGCGACTGTGAGTCCTTCGATCGCTAATGACAACTCCTCGATCGCCACAGCATTACCATCAGCTTGCAAGGATGGAGCTTGCCAACTAACAGGAACCGCACCGATTAGAGTCCAGCATTGCCTCGTTTCACCCGCTTGGTTAAATAGCAAGATGCGAATATTGCGTCGCCGTGATGTCGTAGCTGTAAACCAATTCCAAAAGCTTAGATCATCTGTTACCCCACGTTTAAGGGTAACTTCAGAAAACTCCGCATGACCTAAGAGGATTTTTTGCTGATTATTATTGCCACCCTCAAAATAGGTGTCGTACTTTACCTTGGCACTCAAGCCCCCACATTCTGTAAAACATGCCACAATCGTCGAATCAGGCGACATTTCTACATAGAAATGATTGGTGGTGACGTAGGACTCGGCTCTTGTAAATCCACTACTGGTCATAACCTACCCTCATAATTTCGACCCACCCGTTCTTTCTGTTGTCGCAAATCATTGCTAAGGAGTTCGTGAACCTTCTCGCTTAGTAACCTAAGCTGTAAAGGTTCCTGTAACACTTTGGCAGCAAACTTGGCAAGTTCGGCACGTTCTTTTGCTTCTTCAGAGTGATTTGGCATAAACGTTTTGCCATGTATGTGTAAACGTATAAAATGTATATTTTAAATTTATACATCATCTACAGTATATAGCAATCCTAAATGGTTTGTGGAAGGACACCCCGATGGGGTGTCCTTCCACAAACCAAAAAAATCCACAAATGATATAGGACTGCTATAGCTCTAGTCAAGTTTATTAAAATCCACAAAATAGCGGCAATTCATAAATTGCCGCTATTTTGCCAAAAGGACAAAAGTCGGCGCTTTGCGCCGCCTTTCATTTGCTACTTAATCGGGAATTTTAGAGGGATTAGCCCAGTTTGTTTCAGTAAATTTTGAGCTTCCTCGGTTCTCATAATCGAGACAAAACGTTCAGCGATCGGTAGTCGGCGGTTATCGCGGGGATAAACTACTGAAATTGGATAGGCAAGGGGATAAACTTGATTTATAAAATCGCTGTAGTTTTGGTTATAGCTACCTTTTTCATTACAAAGATCAACATCGGGAGTAATTGCTCGACCAGTTTGCCAAACTAGAGGTGCAACAAAGGATTTATTGTCATCGGCTAGTGTGAGTGGATAGACTGAACATTGTCCAAAAACTTGGCTAATTGAGCCAAAGGAAATACTGCCAATACTACGATCCTCAAAGTCTTGAATTACCTGTCGCAGTGAATCAAAAATAGATAATGAGGTAATGCCATTATTTCCTTCTTGAGCAAGTTGTCGAAAAGCGGCGATCGCAGTTTCATCTTTTAGCACCCGTTTCTCAAAAATTCTGACCGACTCCTCATCTAGGGGCATATAAAGTTTCACAGGCAAGTTTGGTCCCCCCAACTGTCGCCAATTAATAATTTCCCCTGTGTAAAGTTGGCGTAATTTGGCAAAGGTGAGTTTACCTTGCAGTGCAGTTGGTAAGCTGTTATTGCGTTGGGCATAACTAAAAGCGACAAACACGGTTAAGCCATCGTAGGCAATATCTTGAGTTATAAAGCTACCACCAAGATTATCAGGCACACTAGAAATAGCAAAATCAGCTTGGTTAGATTGTAATTGAGCGATCGGAAATTGATTGGAAGTCTTATCGACACCTTTATCAATACTTTTATCAAGATCTACAGGCTGATAGCTAAGTTTTAGTTTTGGCTGACGTTTTTGTAATTCTTCTTCGAGCGTGGAACCCTTAGCAATCAAATTATTTTGTAAAAGCGTGTAATTCCAAGTGCCATTCTTATCAGCCGTATAAGTAAAATTACCTTCGGGAATATCAGATATTTGATTAATACAGCAAGGGAAATTGAGGTTGGCAGCTTTGGGTGGTTGGGTTAACCAGAAATATAGCAAGAAAAGCAGTAGTAATAAGAGAATCACCCCGATCGCGATCGCAATTACTTTTTTGGTAAGCCACCCCCACCAATTCTTTTTAACTGGCGCAACTTCCTCTTGATCAATAAACTCTAATAGAGCCTCGCGATAGATATGTATACGCAATAATGCTCGCCTCGCCACTTCCGCGCTGTTATAACTAGTTTCACCAAAACCGATTAAGTTTTGAATAAACTTTTTCAGCCCTAAATTAACTTGATCGCCCCAATGATTTAGGTCATGGGGATTTAAACAAGTACGATTTTCTAAATCGATGACCCCGCCTTTTAAGAGATAGAAAGCGATATAGCCCAAGTCTTCCAAATCGCGATTGATAGAATAGGCAGGCGTTTGTACATCGGGTGGATAAAAGCGATCTTCCCAAAGCGCCATATCATTGAGATAGACCGTAAATCCCTGAAAATCTGGTCTGATCGCAATGCTATAAAACGTTAAGTTCCCATGAGGTAAATCGGAAGTCACCACACCAGAACGCAATCGATATTTCTGTGAATGTAATGACTCAAGGGTTTGTAAAGCTTGATTGAGAAAAGATTTCACCTGCCAATTACTCATCGCGCCATAGATAGCTAAGTATTCAGCTAGAGCGATCGCTTCGTCGTTTTTTTGCAGAATCACATAACAACGCTCTTCACGAGCATCCGCGATCGCTTCTATTGGTGTAATCAACCGCGAGTCCTGTCTCCTCCCATCTGAGAGTTTCAATTCTGACGAGGCTTCAAAGTTACGTTTGCAAGCTCTGGTTTCCTGCTCGTTAAAATATTTTTTAGGAATTACATATTCTTTCAATAAAAATGATTCCCCATCGGTTAGGTTGGTAGCTCTATAAATGCGACCAGTACCGCGAATGCCAATATAGCCATCGATTTCATAAACACCGCTTCTACCACGAATCTTGACTTCAGTTGGTAAGCTGGCTGGGAATTGACATTTTTTACAATATTTATTATTAGGATTATCGACCACGGTTTCGTGGGGATATTCACACCGAAATGGATTCGATTCTTGACATTGATAACGTAGAAATTGTGGCTTAATTTGCCAAATCGTCCCTACCCTTTGATCAACTGCAATTTCTTTTAAAACTTCTTTAGTCTCGTATTTTTCAGGTAACCCAATACCTTTAAAAGAAGTAATTGAAGGTGGCTCAATGCCTAAATCATCCTTAAGAAAAGGAATTAGAAATCGTAAGGGCGTGGGAACAGTTTTGTTTAAAAATTCAACAAACTTATTACCAATCAGCCCATCGATAGTGCTAAGAAACTGCCCCCAAACGTCAGTGATGCGTTTCCATAATTTTTGCCAAATATTTGGAGCTTTCCTTGACATAGATTGCTTGCCTTATTCTTGCTAGACTATTATCAATTACACGGGTGTGATTTGTGGCAAAGTTTGCATTGTTTATACATTCTTGTCCAAAGCATATCCCACCACTTTACTCCTAATCAAGGTTATGGCAAGAGAGCAAGTGGCTCGTCTCTATCGAGCCGCCAAAACAGATTCATTCCTCAAAGCAAAGCTAAATCAAGCGCCCGACCTTGAAAGTTTTGTGGAAATGGCAAAAGCCGAAGGTTATGACTTCACGATCGAAGAGTGGCAACAAATGACCAACTTTGAGGTTGAAGAATTAAAGTGTCACCTTTCAGAAATCCCCGGTATTTAACTTATAGCGCGTTGCGATCACAGGTATAGAGGGGGCCGCGCCTCCTCTATACGCTATGGCTTTACTGGCTTAGGTTTTAAACGCTCGATCGCGATCGCCTTGTTGATTGTGGCTTGAGTTTGACTAGGATTAAGTTTCAAAGCTTGTTCAAAGGCAACTAGCGCATCAGCATTACTGTTTAGCGCCAGTAAAGCTAATCCTCGACCTGTCCAATAGTCTGAATTTTTGACATCAATTGCGATCGCCCGACTATAGGCATTAGCAGCTTCAGCATTGCGTCCAAGCGACATGAGAGCCAAACCACGATTAAACCACGCTGTGTCTGATTTAGGATTAATCCCCAATGCTTGTTGACTTGCCATAAAGGATTCCTGAAAACGATTCAGCCGCCATAGTAAAGCTGATTTATTTGTCCAAATATCAGCAAGAAAGATTTGACTACCAATATTGGCATCGCCTTCGATCGCTTTGTCATAGGCTTTTAAAGCTTCTTCGGTACGTCCTAGGGAAGCCAGAATGCGTCCATGATTGAACCATGCTGTGGATGAATTTTGATTAAGGGCGATCGCTTGGTTCGTCGAGGAAAGTGCTAAGTCAAAACGTCCTAACGCCCAAAGAGTAGCGGCTCGATTGCCCCAAAAGCTAGCTTGACTGGGCTGAAGTGCGATCGCCCGATTTGCTGATGCAAGAGCCTCTTCATACTTGCCTAACCCATTAAGAGCATTAGCTCGCTGATCCCATGCCCAAGCAGGACCCAGATAGTCCCACTGTTGATCACCTTCTTGGAGCGCTGAGTTACAGGCTGCTAGAGCCTCTTTATATTGGCGAAGTTGGTTGAGTGCTGCACAGGAATTAGCCAAGGCGAGGGAATATTTCTCTTTTGCTTTAAGTGCCCACTCTTGTGAAGCCAAAGCTTCAGCATAACGTCCCAATCTCCATAAAATCATCCCTTGCTCAGCCCAAGCCTGAGCATTGGTTGGCTCGATCGCCACAGCCTTATCGTAGGAAAAAAGGGCTTCATCAAAGCGTTTTAACTGATTCTGGACTTTCCCCTTAGTTTTCCAAGCGATCGCAGGTGTAGCATGACCCCAATTAGCATTTACCTTGATCGCGCGATCGCAGTCTTGGAGCGCATCGGCAGCCCGATCCAAAGAGACAAAAATATCGCAACGCTCCGTTAGGGCAAGGGAATAATTAGGATTTGATCGAATTGCTAGTTCAAGGGATTCTAGAGCCTCGGCAAGTTTTCCCGCCCGTTTTAACAATGCCCCTTGGATATACCACACCATTGCGGGTGAGGCATCAGCCCAGTTTTGATCAAGACGTAAAGCCAGTTCACAGGAGGCGATCGCGTCTTCATAGCGTTCTAACTCATTCAAAGCGCCACAGCGTTTGGCTAAGGCTCCTGAATTGTCTGGTTGCAACTTAATAAAGCGATCATAGGACACGACTGCTTCGGTATACATTGCTAAACCAACCATCGCATCACCACGTTCTAGCCACGCGATCGGCTCATTAGTATTCAACGTAATCGCCTGATTGCAAGCCTCAACTGCCTCCTTATATTTACGCGACTTGACCAATGAACTGCAAAGTGAAGCCCAATAGTCAAAGTCCTGTAACTTTTCTTGGGCGATCGCCTTTGGTGCAATAAATACAGAGGCGATCGGCAAGTTTAGCAGCACAATCATGAGCAACCAAAAGCGTTTACCTTGCTTGACTGACTGAAAGAAAGAACGCAAAATCACTGGCACTCCCAAGTTTTCAATCACAGATTTAGAACCAGCCATCACAGAATACATAGCAGAATGTAATGACAGCTTTTCATATCCACATTAATTTATCATTATATTTTCGATGGATGCTATTACTCAATCAGGTTCAGGAAATGAGCATTATGGCTAAGGTGTTATTTTCGGGATTTTTTGTAGCTATGGCGATCGCGTTGCCCTCGTCTGCTTTGGCTGATCCTAGTAGCGATCGCATCCAAGCGCTCAATCGTCAACGTCTGATCGAAACCAATCGCTGTCAGGGCTGTAATTTACAAAATACAGATTTGAATGGGCTGAAACTCATTGGCGCAGATCTAAATAAAGCCAACCTCCAAGGGGCAAATCTTCGCAGTGTTGATCTCAGAGGGGCAAATTTACAAGAAGCAAATCTTACCTACTCTGATCTTAGTTATGCCGATCTCCGCCTTGCCAACTTCAGTCAAGCAAATTTGCAGGGCGCAAACCTTAGTAATACCCATTTACTCGAAGCTTCCTTTAGGCAAAGTAACCTTCAAGAGTCGAACCTCACCGATACCTATGCTGATGGCTATGTTGATCCCTTTACTTCAGTCCGTCAATTTGTCGATCTTGAAGGTGCAAATTTACTCAAAGCAAATTTGACAAACGCCAAGCTAGGTTTTGCCAATCTAGAGGGAGCCAATCTCAGCGAAGGCAACTTAGTTGATGCATATCTTGAAAATGCGTCATTAATCAACACAAATTTAACAAATGCGAAGTTATGTAACACAACCCTACAAGATGGGGCAGTAAACAATCAAAACTGTCGTTAATTTTTTTTGATTATGCGAAAATATGCATTATCAAATATAAGCAGTTTCTGAGTAAGTAAATTGAGGGGTTAGTGACATGTCGCGTATATCCGATTTCGCAAAAAAGCCTTCCCAATCGACGACTTCAGTCCAACCCACAACTTCATTTTTACAAACTAGAGATTTCGCACCACTTCAAATGGATTTTGATGAAGATGCTATCTCTCGGTCATCTAGAAACGGTGATAATCTTCTTGAAAAAATAATAAATCAGGGCAGCATTGAGCCGTCTGGTACGCCAGTCCAAGCAAAACCAATAAATCGCTTGAAGCCACTTCAAGCTAAGAGGATGGCGACGATCCAAGCCAAGCTGAGTATTGGTGAGCTAAATGATAAGTATGAGCAGGAAGCAGATGCCACTGCATCTAAAGTCGTTCAGCAGATAAATTCGCCAACTCAGGATCAATCTGTCCAACGACAGGATTCAATGGAAGAAGAGGATGAATTGCAAATGAAACCAATCTCTTCAATCCAACGACAGGATTCAATGGAAGAAGAGGATGAATTGCAAATGAAGTCTTTTGTGCAGAGACGTGAAAATCTGGGTGGGGGAGAAGCCTCAACTGATTTAGAGTCATCGATTCAGAGTGCGCGAGGTAGTGGTCAGTCTCTAGATCACAATCTGCAAGACAAGATTGGTCAGGCGATGGGAGCAGACTTCAGCGATGTAAAGATACATACAGATTCGCAATCTGACCAATTAAATCAATCAATTCAATCGAAAGCCTTTACGACAGGGCAAGATGTGTTCTTTCGGAAAGGAACTTATAACCCTAGTAGTAAAGAGGGACAGGAGTTGATTACTCATGAGCTAACCCATGTGGTTCAGCAGAATGGGGGGGATGTGCAGCGATCGCCCCACATCCATGAGAAGTTGCAGCATCCAACCAGTAACAAAACATCTAGATTAGAAAGTAATAGCCAGATCCAAAAAATCAAAGAAGTGCCCTCTAGGCTTCAACCTAAAATGATTCAGCGCAAAGGCGAATTTAAAGCCCAGTTTCAGAAAAATTCAGACATAGCAAAGGCTGCTGTAAAAGCAGATTATGCTAGCTATGCTGACTATCAAAAGAATTTCGAAATAAAGTTAGGAGCAGGATTATATAAAAACAAACATGCAATGGATGGAGCCAATATTATGCTAGGCAAGATGCAAGTAGCAATGATAGCCGCTGGGTTTGATGAAGAAAAAGTTGACAAGGCGTTTGCTCTCTCTAAAGGTGAAGAATTGGGTGGGGTTTTATTAGAAGATGTTAATCAGGCAATCATAAGCGGTAACTTGCGCGAAAAAATGGGGATGGTATACCAAGCACGTTTTGCTATTGCCGAGGCATTAAACGCTATAAGAAAAGATCCCAAAATACCTTTAGGGGAAGAAATTCAGTCTGAAGAAATGGGTAAATCAATAGAAGAGTTAGGGAGAGAACATCCTTCCCAAGCGATCTTAAAACGAAGAGATTCTGTAAATAATCAGGCTAGAGAAGGAAATAAAGATCCGAAGCAAAAATCAATTACAGGAGAATACCTTAAAGAATTAGGGGTTCCTTTGTCAGAAAGAGAACAGAAGGCTGCTAAAGAACAAGAAGTTAATGGAAAAAAAGATAGGAGGTTTATACCTGGAAGTGAGTATTATAAAGTCAACCCGAAACAAAAAGCAAAAGAACAGGATCAACTTCGACGAGTAGTATCTGGCTTATCTGGATCTACAGATATGTATTTCCATATCGCTAAGCATCTTAATATGGATGAGTCGGAGCGAAAACTATTAAGATTAGCTGCTTTAGGACAGATGATCGTAAATAACGATCACAGCTACCATGAGATCATGCATGTCGCTAAGACCCAAGGAGGTTTGACAGACTATCCTGATGACCTGCCGATTGGCTATACAACTCTAGACCCTTTGTCAGAAGACGATATTACTAATACAGCTACTCTGGGAGATTTCCCTGGAGATAAACAAGTCAAAGATTCGATGCAAGAGTTAACGATCACTAAAGAAGATATCACTAAGGTAGGTGGGGACGCAGGAAAGCGTAGCCATAAGTATCCAGCTATTCTTGCAAAAGTTGATGAGTACCATCAGAATCCAAAGATAGAAACTCTTGAAGAAATCAAGCGTCTAGTGGATGTCTGGATAAACGATAAAAAACCAGGCTCGCTTGCATTTCAAAAAACAAAAACGCAATGGGAGAATAGTCCAAGGCGCAAAAAACTTATCGAACTAAAGAACGAAGCAGATCGATTGCTCAAGGTAGAATCTGAATATCTAAAGTTAGATTTGGCATCAGCCAAGTTCTATATTTTAGATCAATTAGCAAATGCTCCTGATGACAAAAAGTCTGTTATCCAGAAGAAGATGGAGAACTTTATTGATTCTTACATTCAAAAGGCGACCAAAGACGCTAGCTTAGGTAAAAAGCTAGATAAAGTCAGCGCTCAAAAAGCCCAACGAGAATTGGAAGAAAAGAAGAAAGAATTAAACAAGATAAAAACTCTTTTGACCGGCACAACTGATGATTGGCAAAGCAAAGACTTTAGAGCGAAGAAATCTGATTTAGATCGAGATTTAAGCAAAGTGGATATTCCTGATACGGGTATATACGGAACACTTTCTAGCCCGTTGAAGGCAGACCTAAAAAGCGACCTTAAGAGTTACACGATTGACAATAGAGAGATCATCGAAACGCTAGGTGGGGATGTAAGCAATATCCCCGATTTGCGTGAAAAGAAAACACTTTCGCCATTGCAAGAGAAAATGGCGAAAAAACTTAAAGATACCGAACAAGAAAATATTCGCAATAGTCCAACCTATACAAAAGACCAAGATGATTTCATAGACAATATAGACACTTCTATGCTCGAAGCTCTCAAGCCAGGCACTCCAATGGATAATTTACTGCGGCAAGTTGAAGGGAAGCCAATGCCTCAAGAGTTAGAAGCCATTAATGCTTATGCCCAAGATGGCTTCTATACAATGATGAATAAAATCCTTAATAATTCTAAGAATAAAGAGTTTATGAAACAAGTTCCAGAAGAAGCAAAAGCATTAGTCAGTTTAGCTGTTTCGGGCTTACGGAAGATGCAGCCTTATGAAGGTGGTTCTGTTTATCGCGGCGAACATGGAGGACTCAATTCGAGATATGTGAACGATCTTATTAAAAAGCCTAAAACGGAAAGGCAAAAGATTTTAGAAGGTAAATTTAAACAAAATGAACATTACTCACAGTTTATCAGTACTTCTAAACGACCTTATCAAGCCTATAGTACAAAAGCAGGTAAATGGCTGGCTATGGAGATAAGAAACGTTAAGTCGGGAGTGGACATTTCTGCCATATCGAACACTTTATCCGAGCGTGAGGTACTATTCCCACCAAACGTAACTTTGAAAGTCATAAGCGTGGAAGATAAATTTGCAACTAAAGTAGGTTCTACTCTGACTGATTTAGAAAACAAGTATGCAGAAGCTCCTATAGATGACAAAGAAGGGCGTGTCAAAGTAGTCTATGAAGAGGTCTAAGCGATGTCCGATCTATAACCAATGGCTATTTTCTGTTTTCTTGTAGTTGCAAAATATCTGAGAATCGCTAAGAATTTTTTTAAAGAGAAGAAAAATGATTTCACTTTACGACAGTATGATTCGCTTTTTTGAAGAGGATGGTTGGTATCATAAACCCTTCAAAAATATTCATGCGATTCGGCTACCTTTTAAAGGGGCAACGGCTGATTGGGCATGTATTGCCCAAGTCCAAGAAGAAAATCGTCTTTTTGTGTTTTATTCTGTTTGTCCAGTAAAAACTACTCCTGAAAATCGCCTAGCTGTTTCTGAATTTATCATGCTAGCCAACTATGGCATGCTGATTGGAAACTTTGAGATGGATATGTCAGATGGAGAAATTCGCTTTAAAACTAGCGTAGGTCTAGGGCAATTAGATTGGTCGGATGAGTTAGCTAAAGTGGCAGTTTATACCAACGTTTTCTCCATGAACCAATATCTATCTGGACTTCTTAAAGTTATGGGAGGAGATATTTTGCCAAGGAATGCTGTAGATATAGCAGAAATAGGAAATGATGAATCGGATTCATAAATAGACCTTGGTCAGTTAAGACGTGAGATGTAAAAGAAAGAGGCAGAGTCAAGGAGAAAGGTATGGAATGTCCCCACTGCCAAAGCGGAAAGACAGTCAAGAATGTCAAGGATTACCACCAAGACGGAAACGCCATCCAGAATTATTTATGCAAAGGATGCGGCAAACGATTCAACGAACGAACAGGAACACCAATGTCAAGGCTGAAAACACCAACAAGTATAGTTTCCTTTGCACTGAAGATAAGAACAGAGGGGATGGGAATCAGGGTCAGTGGGAGAGTTCTGAACAAATCCCACACACGCATCATGAGATGGGAGCAAAAATTGGCAACCCAAACTCAGCAATGGAGTCCAGCCGTCCCCGAAGGGGCAGATGTAACTTGCTTTTACCCCCATCTCTGAAACACTTTCTATGCAATGGTTTTCGAGATAGACTTGTTTGCAATAAGTTTCACTTAATGACAATATGCAACGGTAGAATAAGGCTTGTGACAATGGGAATATTGACGGTTACGCTGAGATACAATGATCCCGTAAAAAGTAAGGCAGATGTAACCATCGAGGGAGATGAGGTTTACACTCGTGTAGGCGAGAACCTCCCCCCCTCAGAGTCAAAAGGATGGACAAATAATATTATTGAACGCAACAGTCCTATTGGATTGAGGCAAGGGTAGGACTCAAATCGGATAGACTGCATCAAGAGGGCGATAGGGCGCATTGTTTTACCTCATCGATCACTGCATCAGTGACATTGGAAATAAGTGTTGGTGCTACTTCGACACCATACATTTCTTGCAACTGGGCTTGAATATCCCTGACACTCTTGCCTCGTGCGTAGAGGGCAATGATCTTTTCATCTAGTCCTGACAATCGGCTTTGTCCTTTCTTCACCATCTGCGGTTCAAACTCCCCTTGGCGATCGCGGGGGACTGCGATTTCTGCTATGCCAAATTCGCCTTGGAGCTTTTTCTGGCTATAGCCATTGCGACTGTTGGTTTGTCCTGCTGGTTTGAGTTCGTGCTTTTCGTCGCCTAGATGAGTTGATAGTTCTGCTTCCAATGCTCTTTCCACCTAGACGGTGGTCAGTTGCTTCAGAATTCCTCCTTCTCCGAATAGGTCGGGTGGAGTTTTACATTCTTGCAACAATTCATCTAGCAATTCTTTGCTTATATTCATCTTTTTAGTGTTGGTATTGTGTGTC
>NZ_NDHW01000266.1 GCF_002251945.1 Pseudanabaena sp. SR411 | reverse complement strand
CAACTGGTCAAGAAAGGACAAAATCGACTGTCAGGACTAGACGAGAAGATCATTGCCTTGTATTCGCGAGGTATGAGTGTCAGGGATATCCAAGCCCAGTTGCAAGAAATGTATGGGGTCGAAGTATCACCAACGCTTATTTCCAATGTCACTGATGAGGTACAGCCTATTGAGGGAAAGAGTAGTACAAGATAAGCTAGGATAGCAGAACAAAAAAGAGAGTAAAAAATGACACCTTACTCACTAGATCTCAGACAAAAGATCGTAGCAACCTATGAAGCAGGAAATACATCAATTCGGGAAGTAGCGAAGCAATTTCAAGTCACGACGAAAACAGTGCAAACACTGCTGAATCAATACCGAGAGACAGGAGATCTAAACCACAAACCATTAGGGAATCCAATCAAAAGTCCCCTCGAAGCGCATCGGGAGAAAATCCTCGAAATTGCGTCAGAGCATCCAGATTGGACTCTATGGCAGTACTGTGAAGAAGTAGCTGAACAAACAGGAGTATCAGTGACCACAGGCAGTATGAGCCGATTTTTCCAGAGGCATAACATCACCCTAAAAAAAAGACCTATCGCCATGAAAAGGTAAAATGTGAGGCAGTACAACAGCAAAGATGTGAGTTTTGGGAAGCATTGCAGGAGGGGAAAGCTGAAGATCTGATTTGTATTGATGAAACGGGAGTATGGCAGGGGATGGAACGTTCTGTGGCAAGAAGTGAATGTGGCAAAAGAGTATTCAGTCATCGTTCCTTTTACAAAGGTCAGAAATACACAGTCATTGGGGCTATTTCGGTCGATGGGATTGTCTGCATGAAAACGATTCAGGGTTCTATGAAAGGAGGGGATTTTCTCACCTTTATCCGAAATGACGTAGTGCCTAAATTACGTCCTGAGCATAAGATAATCATGGATAACCTCAACTGCCATAAAGTTGCGGGGGTCGCACAAGCAATTACAGAGAGTGGCGCTAAGATTTTGTATTTACCCACCTATTCTCCTGATTTTAATCCAATTGAGATGATGTGGTCGGTTCTCAAATATTTTATTAGATTGCTTAGACCTCAGTCTCAAAAACTACTCCAGCATTTAATTAACATTTTTCCTTTTTTGTTAGAAAAGGATTTCTTCAAAAATTGGTTTACCAAGTGTTGTTACTGTGCTACTTAATCCCTCAATGGACTGTAATTGATGAAGTCAAGCAATGGCAAAACCGTCCCCTCGATGCGGTTTATCCAATCGTATTTCTGGACTGTTTAGTGATCAAGGTGCGAGACAATGGCAGGGTGATTAACAAGTCCCTGTACTTTGCCTTGGGCGTGAATAT
>NZ_NDHW01000265.1 GCF_002251945.1 Pseudanabaena sp. SR411 | reverse complement strand
ATCTAACAATTCGGTCAGGGGAAATTTGATCATCGCTTCTCTGTCGATTCATGAAAATGACTTCCTCCTATTTTGCCATTTCACCTACTTCCCCAGATGAGCGAATGTTGATTGCCACAATCCGCATAGTTCTCTTTTGCATGTGGTGAGAAATACGATCGCTGCCAAATTGACTACAGCCCAAGAAACTCTCGAACGCGATCGGCAAGAATTACCAATCTTGCAAAAGCGAGTCAGTCAGCCGTTCGATCAACTTCAGACATACCACGAAAAAGCAAATCGGTTAGAGTTTCTCAAGCAACTGTTTGACACAATTGCTAACGAAGCACCCGTGGATAATGACGATCAAGATCCTAATCTTGATGATGATGAATTGACTGACTCAAGAGAGATATTTTGGCAACGTGATTCTATAGTCGCAAAGTTGGAACCACCATCAACAGCGATCGTGGAAGCATTGAGGCAGAGACATTTTGAGGATTGGGTGTCAGGTGACGCTGATAACTGGCTTGAACAAATCGCGCAGATTGTTAGCACTGTTGAGGTTGAAATTCCTGTGAATGGCGATCGGCTTTTGCAGTTTCTACAACCGCAAGTATTCAAGCCGTTGTCTGAATTTACGTTTCTAGAAAGAGGAGGTAAGCAACTTGTGATTCCGCAGAAGAATGTAAATGAGGAGAGAGAACAGTTGAAGCTGTTCTAAAACCGTTGTTTCAAAAGAGAAAGTCTTAGCTCTGCAAAGATTTTCTCTTTTGTGATGACTTCATTTATTGGGATCTGAGATTCATAAGACTAGTTATACTACCAACGCTACTGAGTCAATAAATATTAGTTTACGCAGATGCAAAGCGATTAAATCTCAACAGATTTTCTCTTCTGCTACTTGTGACTTTCGAGTTGGTCTATTTTACAATGCAAATTCTCACAATCGGACAATGGCCATTTGTGAGTGGAAATCTACTCTCAAGCTCTTTTCTACCCTCATTTGAAGATTATCTTCAAATCTAACTCCCAGACTTTACATATTTTACTTGATAGTCTCAATAAGTGATGTTACGTGGAAGTTCTCAATACCCTCCCCCCTAGCCCCTCTCCCTTGATGGGAGAGGGGCTAGGGGGGGAGAGTTCCACGTAACATCAGTCAATAACTCAAAACTATTTTCTTAAACTGCGATGCCACATCCTTCTCTACATATATAAAAAAATAATTCAACTCCTCTCTGAAAGAATTCATCTTCATCTTTATGAATTATCCAATCTCCCCATCGGCAAGCGTGTAGACCTAACCACCAAATTTGTCTAATAGCAACAAAGTACTTAATTATTTGTGCTTCATAATCGGAAATTAGACTGACAGAATTATAGCCCTGAATAACAGCATTCCAGATATAGCCATTGCCCCCTTGCCCGAATGTTCCCCAGATCATAGTAGCAATATCATACACCCGCCATGATAGTTTTACATCTTCAAGATCAAAGAAAACTATCTTGTCATTGCTCAAGTGCATATTATAGTGATGCGAGTCTCCATGACAGATACCAAATGATACTTGTTCTTTAAGAGAATCAAGTATCTGTCCAAGTTGTTGACATAGATTATCAACCTGCTGAGCTAATTCAGAACTTACTCTATCAGTAATGTAGGTAGTTGGCTGAAACAGCAAAACATCGAGATTTGAGTGTGGAATGTCGCTATAGTTTGGGTAACTATTAGAGATTTCATGGAACAGGGCTAAATATGCTCCAGCTATAAAAAAGTCATTAATATTAACAGAAGGTATTTTGCCTAATATAAAATCTTCAACTGAAAGATAGTAGAGATTATTAGCATTACTCACATATGTGATATACCCACCATCCAATCGACGCATTGGTCTTGATACAGGAGCGCACTTATAAAATAAATATTCTTGTAAAGGCAATATATGTGAAATGTTATCTTTATTTTCTATTCTTGAAACTCTTGCAATAAAACATTTATTATTTGTAATAATGTTAAATAGGGAGTTGCGTGAATTACTGATAGGATTGATTGAAGCTATGTCGCCAATCGAATAATTGTTTAATACTGCTTGCCAAATGCACATTTTATTAAGCATTAGTATACTCCATTTTAATAATTTCAGAACGATGCCGTTCACATATCCATGGCAAGCTCGTGAATCTTGTGGCAGCATTTTCTTCTTGAAGCTCAGGTCCCTTTAGAGCAAGACTTATTAAGTCAAAGGTATATGGTTGACCAGCTAAAGCGCAGTTAGAAAAAGCTTCTCTAATTGAACCAATTGCTTGATTATGTAAACCTATAAGCCCAAAACATGGATAAATAGATCCGTCATAGTCAATGTAAAGTTTAAATCGATTTGCGCAGGCTTGCGGAGCATTACTTGGCACGCCTATATTCGTAAATGATTCTTCTTTCTTTGAAGGGTAAATAGTTATATCTGTCGAATTTACTACTTGAGATTGAAACAAATGAATTTTTCTCATTTCTTCACAAGAGCCAATAATACCTACTCCCTTCCCGCTGTAAGGCATGGTAAAATATGAAATAAAAAGACAGTAAAAAAATGAACCAAAACGAAGCGCTTCTGAACAAGCCGTTAGATCTCAAAGATTGGCAGAAGCAGTTCAATCGACAT
>NZ_NDHW01000264.1 GCF_002251945.1 Pseudanabaena sp. SR411 | reverse complement strand
TTTTTCTCCCACCTGCCAACGCTATTATTTGCTCCCTGCACCTGTTTCGTAATTGTTTTTCTCATTCCATTACGAGCGGAATGTGGGTTACAAAGCCTTTAAAATTGCTATGGTTTCCTTGACCTACATAATTAGAATCTTCGTAGGTAACAATGTATGTATAAAGTGGCATAGTTTTGGATTCCGATCATACATAACGGATCTCTTGAGCGGCTATCAAACAGCTTTTGCACAACACTAACTAATGTTGCTAGTCCACTCCAACAGATCCGTTATGCTAATGTCAACTGCAATTATAAATCTTATTTTTATCCAGATTTTTTAAACAGCTTGGATGCAATGCCTTTCAGAATAGGCAGTAATAATTTCGGTCCGGGCAAAAAGACAAGTCCTAACTGCTGCATCAATCCGAGTGCATCGCCATGTCCCCAATGCTCCACAATTTTTCCGTCTTCTAATCGATCAATGTGCATGATCGACAAACTGATTTGCCTACCTGTTGGTGGAAGACCTTGAAATTCGCCAAGATGTATCGCGGTGAATGTTCCGCACGTTACAACCCTATCGCCTGAAACAATGACCTCATCAAAAACGTGTTGCCCCTGACTGAATGCTAAGTAAAACGACATTCCAAACTGCTTAAACCTTTCTCTGTTTAATGGCTCAGGTATACCTGCTTGATGAGCAACAAAATTTGGAGACAGAAGATCTAGAGCTTGATCCATTTGGCGATCATCAAAGGCTTTGTAAAACTGGAGAATGAGAGCTTTGTTTTGTTCAGTCAGCATAAAGAACTTCGTTAAAAGATGGATTGGTATTACGGTGACTCTGAGGAACTGACACAACATTCTAGCCAACTTCAGTAATCGACATCAGCGATAGCTTTCAAAATACGCTGACTTCATGCTATGACCGATAAGTTTCCAACTACGCCCACAAACCGTAACTGAAGCAGCAGAACTTATATTTTTAACGCAATTGCCGTTTAACTACTCTACTGAGTGGCAAAATACCACAGATTTCTACTTTAACTCAAGTTCGATAGATTTCCTCAACTCTCTACCTACTGAAGTGGTTACCCTAAGCGATCGCATTACCCCAATTACAAAGTTTCGATCGCCCCTTGACAGTTTTCTAGATATAGAATTACTATTAAAAAGTAAGCACTTACTTATTTATGTCTCGCCCTCCTAAAATTACTAATGAAGAAATCCTCGCTGCTGCACGACAAGTTTTTTTAGAGGAAGGTGCCAGCGCTTCAACGCTGGCGATCGCTGAAAAAGCAGGGATATCGGAAGCATCGATATTCAAACGTTTTGCTACCAAAAAGGCTTTATTTATGGAGGCAATGGGCATTTCGGAAACCCCGAAATGGGTAAAAGCGTTGTCTAGCAAAACTCCCACCGCCAATATCAAGTCAGAACTGACCGAAATTTGCGAACAGATGCTTGCCTTTTATCAGGATGTCCTACAACGGGTACTGATGATGATGAACCGTGGAAATTTGGCACTTCCACCGCCGCCACCGCAAGTTAGGGATACTCAACTGTTGTCAGAATTTCTTGATCGGGCGATCGCTCTAGGTTATCTCCGAACTTGTGACTCGATAACTGTTGCCCACATGATTACAGGTGCAATCAGCAATTACGTGATTACAGAGAATATTCGGAGGTCACCGATACCAATGCCCTTTGCAACGCCTAAGTTGATTGAGCCTAAACTATTTATCCACAATTTGATTGAGACTTTGTGGGCTGGTATTGCTCCCGAAGTGTAAATTTTTTTAACTAATTAATAAGTAAGTGCTTACTTATTCTGCTAAACCTGACTCTTATTTTCTTGGAGAAAAGTTATGTTGTCTGACTCTGTTTCTAACTTAAAATCCACTCAAGCATCAGCTAAGAAACCCTTGTGGCAACAAAAACGGTTTAAGTGGGGATTACTGATTGTGCTGTTTTTAGGATCTGGCAGTTGGGGATTCCAAATTTTAAATTCGGCTTCAACAAATAGATCGCAAGCAGAACTACTCACCCAATCAGTAGAGCGAAAAACAGTGCCGATTAGCATTACCGCCAATGGGACTATAAATCCAGAGCGTTCAATTAATCTCAGTCCCAAATCATCAGGAGTCATCAAAACTTTACTAGTCAAAGAAGGCGATCGCGTGCGGCAAGGTCAAGCGATCGCCATCATGGATGATTCAGGATTGCGTGGACAAATGATTCAAGCGGAAGGTCAAATTGCACAGCAGGAAGCTAGTTTGCAGAGTCTGGTAGCAGGTAACCGTCCAGAGGATATTGCTAAAGCTCAATTTCAATTAAACAGCGCCCAAATAGAATTGCGCCAAGCAGAAGAAGATCTCAATAGCAATAAATCGCTGTATGAATCAGGTGCTATTTCCCGTCAAACTTACCAAAAAGCAGTTACTTCTCGCGACATAGCGCAAGCCTCAGTCTTACAGTCGCAGCAATCACTGGTGCTATCTCAGACAGGTTCTCGCAGTGAGGATATTACGGAAGCCCGCGCCAGAGTTGAGTCGGCGTTAGGCAGTCTGCAATCAATTCAAACGCAATTGGATGATACTCAAGTTGTCGCGCCCTTTGATGGAATTGTAATCAAAAAATATGCGGATGTAGGTGCTTTCGTAAGTCCTTCGATCGCAGGTAGTGGCGCTTCCGCTTCGTCATCATCGATTCTGACGCTTGCGAGTAATCGCCTCCAAGTTGTCGTCAATCTCTCAGAATCACAGATTTCCAAAGTTAAATTAGGTCAATCGGTGAAGATTAAAGCCGATGCCTTTCTTGGTGAAACCTTCACAGGCAAAGTGGAACAGATTGCGCCTCAAGCAACGGTTTCACAGAATGTCACCAGCTTTGAGGTACGGGTATCGATTACCTCGCCAACCGCCGAAAAATTAAAATCTGGGATGAATGTGGAAGCTCAATTTGAGATTGGTCGTTTGGAGAATGCTTTGCTGGTTCCTAACGCGGCGGTAGTCAAGCAAGCAGAAGGTGAAGGCGTATTTGTGATGAGTAGCGATCGCCAACCTATATTTAAACCAATTCAAACGGGGCTAACTATAGGGACGCAAACCGAGGTGAAATCAGGGCTACAAGGCAATGAGCAAATTATTTTGAGTTCACCCTTTAAAGAGCAATCAACTCCATTAGGGCTAAATCTTCCTAAAGCACCAGCACCATGATTGATTGGCTAGGAGGTAGAAAATTAGAACAGGAAATTTTATGACTTTAATTAAACATCGTCCATACAAAGTATCGCTTTTAGAAGTTTCAGAAATGGCGATCGCAGCACTCTGGGGCAATAAACTCCGTAGTGGTTTGACTATGCTCGGCGTAATTATTGGGATTTCATCGGTGATTGCCATTTCTTCAATTGGGCAAGGCATACAAAAATCTACTGAAGATAATATTCGTGGATTGGGAACCGATGTTTTGCAAGTGATGGTGGGTTCTGCTCAAAGTGGTGGTGTAAGCCAAGCTCAAGGCTCAGTAACAACTTTGACTTGGGAAGATGCTAAGGCGATCGCAGAACAAGCACCTTCAGCAACTGTAGTTGCAGCCTATCTGCAACGCAATACTCAAATAGTTTATGGCGAGAAAAACACTTCGACCTCAGTTTATGGAACCGACCTAAACTTTCCTAAAGCGCGTAATACCTTTCCCAAAACAGGACGTTTTTTTAATGCAGAAGAACTAAATTCGGCTGCCTCGGTTGCTGTGATTGCGCCGACAGTTCAGAAAAATCTGTTTCCTGCCAATGTCGATCCCATTGGACAAAAGATTCGGATTCAAGGTGAGATTTATGTTGTGATTGGGGTAATGGAAGCAAAGGGATCACAAGGTCCGCAAGATCGTGATGATACGGTCTATATTCCCTTAACCACGATGTCTGCCCGTGTGATTGGCAATAACTCATTGATGGGAACTTCTATAAATGGTATTTACATTAAAGGTCAAGATGAATCACAACTGGAAATCGTCAAGTTCCAAGTTACCAATATTCTACGATTGCTCCATAACATTGATGTTCCAGAAAACGATGATTTTCGCGTCACTAATCAAGCCGATATTCTGGCAACATTCACGACAATTTTGAGCCTATTTACAGTGATGATTGTGGGGATTGCAGGTATCTCTCTAGTGGTGGGCGGCATTGGCATTGCCAATATTATGTTAGTTTCTGTAGTTGAACGCACTCGCGAAATTGGTGTGAGAAAAGCTTTAGGCGCAACTGATAGCGCTATTCTTAGCCAGTTTCTCACCGAGTCCGTGATTATTTCCGTAGTTGGCGGTACGATTGGCATCGTTATTGGGATTGGGCTTACATTCGTTGCCGCAAGTTCCTTTAAGTTTCCCTTCATCATTTCTGGAAGCGCCGTCGCGATCGGGTTTGGCTTATCAACTTCCGTGGGGCTAATTGCTGGAGTAATTCCCGCTAGAAATGCCGCCCGACTCGATCCGATTACGGCTCTGCGTAGCGAATAATTGGGAGAAATAATCATGATTACAATGGAAAATATCATCAAAAGTTATCGAATTGGTGAGGTTGATGTACCAATTCTCAAAGGGATTAATCTGCATATCGCTTCGGGTGAATATGTCTCGATTATGGGCGCATCGGGATCGGGTAAATCCACATTAATGAATATCATTGGCTGTCTCGATCGCCCTACGGGTGGAGAATATTATTTAGAAGAGCTAAACCTCACCAGTTTAGAAAAAGATGATTTAGCCTATATCCGCAATCAACGCCTTGGTTTTGTGTTTCAGCAGTTCAATCTCTTATCACGAGCAACAGCTTTAGAAAATGTGATGTTGCCAATGGTCTATGCAGGAGTTCCCAAAGCTGATCGCCGATCGCGTGCCGAAGAAGCCTTAGTAAAAGTTGGTTTAGGCGATCGCCTATCCAATCGACCCAATCAACTCTCTGGCGGACAACAACAACGAGTTGCGATCGCCCGTGCGTTGGTCAATCAACCCGCACTACTTCTAGCAGATGAGCCAACTGGTGCGCTAGATTCCCAAACTTCGCAGGAGGTAATGAATTTGTTTAGCGATCTCAATGCTCAAGATATCACAATCGTCATCGTCACCCATGAGCCAGATATCGCCGCCCAAACTAAGCGTAAGATTTTTGTGCAAGATGGGGCGATCGTTGGCTAAGCTCCTCTAGGAGCGGAGTCTAAGTCTACTCTTTCAATGGAAGAGATTGAGTGAGAAGGAACTCGCGGATAGCTGCGTCTTCGGTGAGACCGATCGCCCTTGCATAAGCTTGTTGTGCTTCTACTCCCTTCCCGCTGTAAGGCATGGTAAAATATGAAATAAAAAGACAGTAAAAAAATGAACCAAAACGAAGCGCTTCTGAACAAGCCGTTAGATCTCAAAGATTGGCAGAAGCAGTTCAA
>NZ_NDHW01000263.1 GCF_002251945.1 Pseudanabaena sp. SR411 | reverse complement strand
GCGTCCCTCAGCCCCGAAAGCATTGAATGCTTTCGGGGCTGAGGGACAATTCAAGGATTTCAGCCTACTCGTTTTAAGATAGCGATCGCAACTTCACAATCCTATACTCTAGGCTAGGAGGGAGATACGCTTTACAAACCATACATTTTTGGAAGTGCGATTGCAAAGTTACTCAGTTTTGAATAGAGAAAGCTTGATATTGCTATAAAGCAATATTTTCAAGTGTTGTCAGGAGCATTGGCATAATTTTTGATGGCTTGATCCAATCCTCAAACTTCAGAGATTGTAAATAAAGCAGATCCAGAGATCTCAAGATCTCAAATAGCTTTTGATATATTGTCGAGTGACTACAGAGAGATGAGCAAACTCGAATTATCAGGTAACTCAGAAAGCACTAGATGGCATAATTGCCAAATGTGGATAAGCCATTAAAGGTAGTGTTGTCTTTAGGTCAAGGGAGCAAAGCTTTTGATACCTAGGAGACAGGCAATATTAATTGAAACAGGTTGTCAATTTAATTTTCTAGTATCTACCAAGTGATCACAAGCTTCGGAGTTGAGTGTACATAGATTTAAGATGTCCCTCAGCCCCAAAACTTCTGCTTTGTGAGATTGCCTACTATCTTTGTAGATGAGGATCACGACAAAAAATTCTTAGACATTGTTCTGGCACGTTTACAGGTTGCTTCTCGCTGACGTGATTCTTGAAGTTCCCGTGCTTCAGCTATAAGCATTTTCTCAAATTCTGGATTAGCTTCGCAGTACAAAATAACCGAATCTAAGAAACAAGTAGCAGGTAAGCTATATAAAACCTTCAATTTGTTTAAATGATGGGCAGATCTATTGGAAAGACTAAATTTACGTTGATTGGTGTCACCCTCTGATATTTCTAAGGTTAAAAGAACAGAATTTATATGATTACCACTCTTTTTTTCTGTGGAATTACCGACTGATATTTCTGGATATTCAGACATATAAAAAATTAATGATATAATAAAAAATATTTTTTAGTTTGCTAATTAAATATCTTGAGTATTTGATTGCAATTTGTCAAGATGTCTATGAAAGAATTGTTACCAAGAAAACGATATGATACCAACATGACAATGTATTATTTTCTTTTAATTAACATTAATTGCTGTGTATTTTGGATTGGCTATTTGTATTTAAGTCATTCAAAATTACAATAAAACTGATATGAAATCAATATGTTTATTGGTTGAAAAAATATTTGATTATGGAAAATTAAGGATATCTAGATCTGAATAAATGAGTTTCTTGTGATTTCAGTAACAGATAAAAAAAGATGGATTACTTGATCCCTATCTTTAGTGAAACTATTAGTTATTCAGGTCGTGCATTGCCATAGGTAGTTGTTCAAATTCCTACTTGAAGGATAGACGTATAGTCGCCAATCTAAAGGTTGATTGATTTTGTCGATGTAGATGTATTGTCATACTCGTTTCTGTTCCTAAGCTTCCACTAATTCTTTCTCAGACGATGGCTCGTTAGGATTAAGAGAACCTCTAAGCTATTTTCTTGATTTTGATAATTTAATCCTAATATCTTGATCTTCCATCTCAAAACCTAGAATAATCCTTTGTTCTAAGCCGATTTCACCTTTAATTTGCTCAAAAATGCAAATCGGTGCATATTCTAAACTAGATTTTTTGGATCTTAGATAGAGCTACACCGTTGACTAAGAACCCTAAAAGCCATGTTTCTTCTTCCAACCACTTCCGACCATTACTCAGTAATGGTCGGAAGTGGTTGGAAGTGGTTGGAAATTTGAATTAAAGAAAATATTCTCTCTCTGACATATCTATATCAACTAGGTAGGCACATGCGATCGCCATAATTGCCATATCTAGCCTAATCGCGCTATACAATGCAGAATAGTTAAAATGCGCTAAAACTGTCTATGGAAGAGGAAGGCAAGATCGTAAAAATTAACCGTATTCCTCAAGGAAACGCCGAACGAAAACGACAAAAAAATAAATAAATGACCCTCAGCCCCGAAAGCTCTAGTCGGCAAACACCCGAAGTTTTATACGATGGACTTCGTTTTAAGATAGCGATCTCAACTTCGCATTCTTAGAGCTTTCACTAGGACGGAGATGCACTTTACAATCCACACATTTCTGGAAGTGCGATCGCGATGTCTCTCAGTCCTGAATAGAGAAAGCTTGATATTGCCATCAGTCAATATTTTCGGGTGGTGTCAGGAGCATTGGCATAATTTTTGATAGCTCGATCCGATCTATCTAGCGATCCACAAACTTCAGTGATTGTAAATAAAGCAGATCCTGCGATCGCAAATAGCTTTTGATATAGTCGGGTGACTTCGGGGTTGAGGGGACATCAAAAAAGCCAGTGCTTATCCTGTACTGACTTTTTAGGTCGTGTTATTATTGCTGACAATTTAGAGAAAAAAGTGAAGGCTATGACTGATCCTTTAACTGCTGGGGCATTGGTGGGTTTGGCTGTTCAAAAGTTTGTTGAGTCGAGTGCGGGTGAGCTGGCTAAGAAATTTACGACTGATGCGATCGCTAAAATTCCTGAGCTATGGCAGAAAATTAAGAACAAGTTGTCAGGGAAACATCCAACGGTTGATGATGCTTTGGTAAAGGTAGAGTCGGGCGATCGCGCTGCTATTGAAACTGTTAGTACGGTGCTTGGTACAGAGTTGATTACAGATCCAGAATTTGCCAATGAACTCAAACTTTTGGCGCAAACGATTCAAGCTGGCAAGATTCAAGACAACAGTACGATGACTCAGAACAATTCTGATAATGCGAGAGGTTGGCAGACTAAGGTTGAGGGTGGTACGGCTTATATTGGTGAGATTCATATTCAGCAGGGTCAAACTCCAAATTCTTAGTTAAAAAGTTCGGTTTAAACGCTTAGTTAAGGGCGATCGCTCATGTCAGATTTAATTACGGAACTATGTCAGCTAACGGCGGAAATCCTGCAAGAGCATCCTCATGCAGATGCCGCTCGGTTGGTGGGACTGGTGAAACAGGGTATTGTTGCTAATTCTCAGTTAGGTCAGGCAATTCAAGGCGATCGCCAATTAATTCAAATCAATGAAGGCAATGCTAAAGGTTTTCAAACTTTGGTTACGGGTGGTATTGCCAATATTGGTATTCACCTAAATGATGTGAATCGGGAAACGTTACAGGATGTTTTGCAGGAGGCATTAGGAGACTTACTGAAGTCGTTGCAAAAGCAGATTCCTAGCAATGTGCGGCAGGGTTCCAAAAACTTTGTGGGGCGAGAGGAAGAACTTGCGGATATTCATGCAAAGTTGCAAGAGGGGCAGGGTGTCATTGTCTGCGCGGTGGAGGGCATGGGCGGTGTTGGTAAGACTGAACTTGCCCTGCAATATGCGACTCGCTATCAACAGGAATATGTGGCGCGGTATTGGTTGTCCTTGCGGGAGATGGGATTAGCTCAGGCAGTAGTGACGATCGCTAGTCCTTATCTGGACTTACCCGAAGCGATGCAGTCGGCTAGTCTAGATGAACAAGCGGCGTGGTATTGGCAAAACTGGTTGCCTGAGACTGGTAAGTTATTGGTGATTCTCGATGATGTGCCGAATGCGGAGAGCATTCCTGATCTGGCAATGCCGATCGCTCCGAGGGTAAAGGTGTTGGTAACGACGCGGGAAAGAGCGCTGAGGTCTGATTTTAAGCAATTGTTATTGAAGGTGCTAACCCAAGGCAAAGCGATAACTTTGTTGATCAAGTTTGTGGGTCTTGCTAAGGTTAAAAAGGAAAATCGTGTAGTTGCGGAACTATGTAAAAAGTTGGGTTATTTGCCTTTAGCGATCGAGTTGATGGGCGAATATCTAGTTAAAAATCGCCATTTGACCTTTGCGAAGTTAACCGAAAGGTTAAATCTAGCGGATACATCGCTTGCAAAAGATCGCAGCGCTTATAAATCCTATGGATATCGTGGGGTGGAGGCAGCAATCCAACTGAGTTGGGATGATATCAGTACTGGATCTCAGAGAGTGGCGATGCTGTTGGGACTATTTGCCCCTGTGGAAATTGTTTGGGTGTTGGTAGAATGGATTGGCGCAAGTGCTGAAATTACGGACGATGAACTCGATGAGGCTAGAGGGCAGCTAGACAGTTTGCATTTGATTCAACCAGTTGATGAAGAATGCAACTTTTATAAGATTCATCCGCTAGTCCGCGAGTTCTTTCGGGCAAAGCTTTTAAAGGCTGAAGAAAATCATCAGTTTCGGCAAGCATTTGTAACCAGTTTGATTGGTATAGCTAAACAAATACCTCAATCACCAACACAAGATTTGATTGCAGGAGTATCTCTGGCGATTCCGCATTTAGATATGCTGAGTCGAGAAATGCTCAGTGATATTACTAATCCTGAAGAAGATTTAGGTTGGGCTTTTGAAGGGATTGCGAGATTTTATTACGGACAAGGACTTTTTGCTTTGGCAGAACCTATATGGAAAGATTCTATAGATGTTAAAAAAAGAATCTTAGGAGAGTGTCATCCCACTGTCGCCAACAGTCTCAACAACCTCGCAGCGCTGTACTATTCGCAAGGGAGATATGAAGAAGCGGAACCGCTGTATCAAGAAGCGATGCAGTTGATTCGAGAATTGTTAGGCGATCGCCATC
>NZ_NDHW01000262.1 GCF_002251945.1 Pseudanabaena sp. SR411 | reverse complement strand
AACTCCATCCCCTGCTTGATTAAGATTAATTTAGTAGTTTTTTCTCTACAGGATTCACTTTAAGGTCTATAGCTAGCTAGAGTGTCAAGGGGGACAAAAATAAGTTGCTATCATCAAAGCTTATCAATCATTTTGATAAACTTCTATCAATGATTGATTCTTGAAAACTTACACCGCTTTGTGCTCAACCCCAAACCAAGAAAATTTTTAAAAGTGTTACTAAGCAACACTTTTAAAAATTTTCTTGTGGTTCGTTTGTACGGTAATTGATTGCTGTAGCTAAGAAAAACAAACGCATGGATGTAGTGACTACTTGCAGTAAGTAATTGTGCAGAATAAATTGCCCAAACCCGTTAAGGTTGCGCTCCTTCGGGGCACAACCTTAACGGGTTTGGGCATAAAACTCATTGTGGGGCTTCACCCTGCGCCCTTTCTTGTGGAGGTTTTGATTGATCGCGGCTGTGATAAAACTGTTTTACAGTAAAATATCAGTCTTAGTAAAATCTGCTCCTGTCATAATCGCCTCACTAAAATTCACTCCTCGCAAATTTGCGCCTGTAAAGTTCACTCCCCCTAAATTTGCGGCGGTAAAATTTGCCTCTTCTAAATCTGCACCACTAAGATCAGCTCCGACTAATAAGGCATCAGTAAAGTCAGCCTTTTGTAAACAAGCTTCAATCATTACTGCCCCAGCTAAATTTGCCCCGACCAATTTTGTTGCTATCATTGAGACTTCACACATGTCTGACAACATCAATTTAGCGTTAGTAAAATCTGCACCACTCAAATTCGCTCCATTGAGTTTTGCACCAATTAAATTTATTAGTCTAAAATTTCGTCTACCAACTGAATACATATACAAAACTTCTTGACTGAGATCGGAAAATAGCCTACTGCGATCGCACTGTGCTTCCTCAATATCTATTGCCATAGAAGATGAACTGATCAAATTGAGGAGAGGATTTTGGTTAAGTTCTAAATTGGTAATGTCACAATTAGGTAAAGCTTCGGCAATTAAATCTAGTCGTTGAGAAATATCCTGTCGTTGAGTCATTACCTCCTGAATTTGCAAATCCAGTTTATCCAGCTTCTGCTGTACCATCAGTTTGAAGGTTGCATAGGGGATGGTATGCGTAGCTTGTAAATCCAGCAGTTGTTTGATCTCATCAAGAGAAAGTCCAAAAGCTTTGACTCCTTGAA
>NZ_NDHW01000261.1 GCF_002251945.1 Pseudanabaena sp. SR411 | reverse complement strand
CCCAATGCTCTAAGAGTAAGTAGCGATCAAGTTCAGTTTCTTCAGTTCGGGAGAGGCTTCCAGATTTGTTGCGTTCGAGTAGTTCGCTCATCCGCGATTGTAAGGCTGGTGTGGGACGGATGGCGAGGATTGCTTCAGGACTGGGTTGACTTGCTAGAAGTTCGACAATTTGGCGATCGTCTTGGTAAGAGATCGTTTCTGTGGTGGGAATGTCTTCAAGTAGGCGATCTAGGGTTTCAGGGAGTCGATCGCCCAGTCGTTGTAGTTTTTCGCCGAGGCGATCGGGGACTTCTAGGATAATTTGCATGGTTTGTGGTTTCGAGATTGTGAGTTGTGTTTATTGTAGCAAGCTTGTTATGGGCGATCGCCTCTTTAGTCTTTGAGAAAGTAAAAGGTGAGCGGCTAGTTTACCGAGAGCATTACTGTAGATATGATGTAGTATGCTATTTCGTATGAACATCTTACCTAATACATGTTGGTGGCTGAAAGTGATTTTATGGCTAAACCATTTCTAAGCGCTAGCAATTTATTTGAAGTAGCCAAAAAAGGTTACACAAGAGGGCAATATAACTCATTGGCTAAAGCGAGTAATTTGGGCGGTCAGTATGAAGCACTAGTTGCTATTACATTTTCTGTAATGACCATTGAGGCATTTTTAGATGAACTTATTGCTTTATCTAGAGATAGAGAGGAACCTGATGCACAAGCACTTTTCTCTTCACTCAACGGACTTAAGTCAATTAAGGACAGACTATTTCATGCAAGTTGCAGTACTTCTGATACCCCGCTTGTTAGAGGAAATACTATATTTCAGGATTTTAAGCTTCTTGTTGATACTCGTGACCGAATTGTTCATCTATTGGCTGGAGATACTGTGGATGAGGGTCTTATAAAAAAGAATGCGGACATTTTGACAGAATTAAGAAAGCGCGGAATTAGCTCTGTTAAGCAATCCATAGGTATTCATAAAGAAGATGAAGATTTTACTAAAGAAGCTGAAGATAACCAAACAGTAGACCTCATGTGTCTTCCGTTCATTTCATCAGTTGCCACTGAAGATGTAGCAAAGTGGTCATACAAAGTAGTCTCTAAAGTAATTGCATCTTTTGTAGATGGAATGCGTGAATCGTCCTTTAAGAATTGTCTTAAAGACTATACTAGCGGTCGTTTTCAAGAACTATCTCAAAATGATTTAGATGAGCTTTTGGAGTTAAAAAAGATTTTTTTAAAATTCAACTGTTGGACATCTGATGATTTTCTCGCCAAAATCAGAAAAAAAGAGTTGATTGTGAGTATTCCTACAGATGTGTAGATTAGCGATTTAGCTCCAATTTCAGGCATTGGTCAGCTAACGGGGAATAGATGTGGAAATGCCCATTTTATAATGATAAACAATATGCAAGTACGTTGATCACGCTTTAACTGTCCAGTGCCTCCTACAAACCTTATAGCCGCGTTAAAAAAATGTCTGAAGAGATTGTTCAATTAATTTCAAATCCAAAAAATTTTACTGAAAAAGCATGGGTAGTGAACGTCAAATCGCAAGAGGTCGCTAGGCGATTCGGACATCAGACTATTGAGGTTGAACATTTTTTAATGGCAATGTTGGAACAAGAAGAAGGCTTTGTGGGTCATGTATTTCTATCAATGGATTTGCCGATTATAGGTTTCCAGAAACAAGTAGAAAAATTTTTGCTAAGCAAGAGGAGACCTCATCTTACTAGTTCAGATCAGATTTATTTAGGGGCTAAATTAGGAAGATGGATAAAATATGCCGAAAAGAGTCGCGAAAGTTTTGGTTATGATTTTATCGGAATCCAAAACTTGTTGTTGGGATTGAATGATTGCCGTCGGAAGTCCAGTGATATGCATTTTTGGTTATTGAATATATTAAAGGGAAGTTCAATTTATGATTTAATCATTTCTTTAGATCTCGAAGAATTAGAACAAATGTCTGATAAGTTTGAAGAAATGATTAAATCGCTATGTAAGACTGTCAGTGATTGTAGTACTGAATCTGAGTATACAGCTTTAAGACTATGTGGACGAATACAAAATTTACAACAACAGATTCCTATTGTCAGTGATAAGGCATTAGTTGATTTAGTTAATGGAATTCAGATTAATCAGGATATAATTAACTTCAGGCAAACCCGTAGTTTTATTGGGCGATTATTTGATGAAATTACAGGTAAAGATCGATCACGCCAAATTTTGGTTGAAAGTAACTTAAATTCGGGAATTCTATCTCTACATCAATTGATATTGTCTTTATCTGATAATCTACGAATTAGTGATGTTGCTCTAGAAATAACACAAGCTAAGCTATTAGAAGTCCGTAATGCCCTTCGTAAACATCGACAAGAAATTGATCTTCTCAACCAACTTAACACTCATTTACAAATTCAATTAGATGATCATGAACAACGTATTCAACATCTAGAAAAGCGAGTTTATAGAATTGAAGTCATTCAAAAAATTGATGCGATAATTGCCGCTTGGGTCTCTGGACGTACATATCAAGGCTTTTATTGGATAGTCCAAATTGTATTTGTAACTCGTGAAATAGTTGATTTTGCTCTTTCAGATTATGAAAGCATGACAGGTGATATCAGCCTGCGCTCAAAAATTATTGATCAACTTATTATCGCTAGTAGGCAAAAAATACTTGACAAATCTATTCCCTTGACAGATTTACTGAATCTAGCTTATCAGGAAACAGAAACAGATAAATGTCTATTGGCTCAAACTTTGCTAGAAGTAAGGTCACTTTCACCGTTAAGACTTTCATTAATGCCATATTTATTCACCATTGGTACGACTTTTGAGTTAGCTACACTTACAGAAGAATATCGCCCAAAAGATCCCGCGAAAATAGCTTTTGAGCTATGTTGCCGCGATTATAGTCTTATCCATCCTGTCACTGGCAAGAAAGAGTTGATTGAGCAAATTGTTTATGAAACAGCTAGCGATCGTCTTATGTTCAGAAACTCTCTAGGAAGATAAATCATGAATCCTACGTTTGGCTTAGTTCTTGCTGGTGGTGGTGCAAAAGGTGCATATCAAGCAGGAGCAATCAAATATCTTGCTGAAATTGATTTTGTTCCACATATCATCGCAGGAACCAGTATTGGAGCGCTCAATGGTGCAGTATTGGCGACTAACCTAAACTTTCAAAATGCAGCAAATCAGCTTGATGTGATGTGGAGATGTTTAGGCAAAGCAAATGTCATTCAACCTGATCGGGGTGCGATTGCTCAACTTGCCAGTTACATCATCCAAACTTCTCTCCCCACCTTTGGCGCATGGGCGACAAAATTACTCGAATCAATTGGCATACGCTCTAATTCAAAATCAATATTTGACCCTGCATCGATTGAAACATTTTTAAGCCGTGCTGTCGATCCACAACAACTACGCAATGGCATTGAGCTATGGGTTGCAGTGTTTCCTTCACTAAATATTTCTGAATTACAGTACGATCCAGCGATGCTATTGATCGACATGATTCGCGCCAAAATGGGACAAGATGCTCATTGGTTGCACGTTCAAGCGGCTCAAAGTGATCGCCAAATTTACGACATTTTATTAGCCAGTGCTGCAATTCCCCTTGCATTTCCCCAGCGCGAGATCAACGGCAATATTTATGTTGATGGCGGCTTTGCGGATAATGTGCCATTAGGGGCTTTAGCGGCTCAAGGATGCACCCATGCGATCGTGATTCATTTGGAAAATGGTGTAATCTGGAATCGTCATCAATTTCCAAATCAAACAGTAATTGAAATTCGTCCACAGGATTCCATCAATAAATCTGATGTGCCTCTTTATGGCGATGCGATTACTTTTCTTGATTTCAGTAGCGATCGCATTGAGTTATTAAAGCAACGAGGCTATGCTGATGCTAAAGCTTGTTTAGAACCAATTTTAAGAACTCTACAAATTGAAAGCGATCGGCAAAGAAGTCTGAATATCCTACAAAATAGAACACAGCAACTGGTTGATGATTCTCCTGTTTACTAGACGAAAATGCCTCACTTGTTGATCTTTTTCGGACTAGGCTTAGCCACTTTACTCGATTGTTTAGGCTTACGCTGAGCAGCTTTCTTCTCCTTACCCGTTGAACTCTTACCCAAATTCGGCTTAGCCGCCTCATCCAGATCGCCAAACTTCTTCGACCACCACTTCTCCTGAGAAGACCAGAAAAAGACCACATCCGCATGATC
>NZ_NDHW01000026.1 GCF_002251945.1 Pseudanabaena sp. SR411 | reverse complement strand
AGCTTAACCAGAACATACCCGTGTAATTTGTTGACAATATCTTCAGCAACGAACTCAAATATGCCAGCCAAAGTATCTTTTAGTGGTATCTCTTCAGCAAAAAATAACTCAGTTACAYCAGCCCAAAGATCAACGATCGCAAGATCAACAGAATCAGTAAGAGGAACCAGATTTTCATTAAAACTATGGATCAATTGGTTATATAGAGAATCTAATAACGGTTTGATCCAATCCAAATGATGTAGCAAAGCACCACGCGAAATATCAAAATACTCGCATAACTGACGTTGCGAAGCATTCAACAAATCAAATCCTCCATCAGCAACAGCATTAATCACCTGAGCCACCTTGAGTTGTAAAAGCTCCAAATTAGACATTGCCTCAGGCGTGATATCACCAGACTTAACTAGAGTATGGGGAATATCACCGAGATCAAAATCCGACAAAAAGTAAATAACATCACCATCCTGAAAGCGATCGCCCGCCTTCCTGCCAAAACATTGCATCACCGTCGCCAAAATATGGCGATCGACAAACGCCGCAAAATCAGGATCTTTATCAATTGGATGTAAGCCCGTCATCGCCACATAATCGGCACGAAGCATGGCAATATTGGCACAAGGAGTACCAACAATCACAAAGGTTTTGGCATCTTTAAAATCATTAGAACCACGGGAATCGCGGAACCAGAAACCATGAGCATCAGAATTAGCAAACTTTTTAAAATCAATCACCCTAGTCAAAGGATCAAGTTCCGTAAGATGAGAAATAATCGCCTGCACTTTAGCCGACTGACCATCACGACGCTGCATCCCTAAACGCCCCAGATTATGCACCTGAAAAATCTGGGGCATGACCAACTCACCCGATTGCTTAATGGTATGAACAGGAGCATCGAGGCGCATTGATAGATCCGTGACATCAACCGTGGCATCCAGATAAAGATTAGCTGCCGACCTGTGAGCAATATCACGCAAACGCGAATCACCCAGAGAAACAGTTAACTTTTCATATTGAATATGCAAATCACCGTGGGAAATAGCCCCAGAGAGAATATCTAAAAACTCCACCAACCATTGCTTCAAAACCTCACGGTCAATCTTTTGCCTAATTTCATCAGCATGGAAAGTAGTTTCTCGTTTCAGCAAAGCATGGAACTTAGCCAACTCCCGCTTATCCTTACCCTTAGCATTCTCAAACTCAGAATCGGCAATCCCGTCAACTGTATCGAGAATAGATAAGTCAGGTTTCAGCAAATCAGCCAGTAAAGTTGTATCAATAACTTCAGGAATAGCCGATTTAATCTCATGAAAATCTAACCCGTGGTAGGACTTATCCGCTAATAAACCATGCAACTTATTGAGAACATCAATAATCTCTAATTTGTTATCAATCTCAGAGCGAGTCAGCAAAGCGATCGCTTTATCCACATCATCCCTACCAACCGAAATCTGACGCATCGTCGTCAAACTCTCCGATACCTCCTCCCATACCAGCAAAGTTTTGGAATAATCAAACTCAGTGGGACTAGGCAAACTCGCAGGATGCGATCGCAAGATTTTAGAATTAAAAGCGATCGCCCTCTGATGTCTAAAGCCAAAGCCATCACCGCTAGACCCACGACAAGCATTGAGTAAAGGACAAGTCTCACAAATGACCTTAGTATCGGAAATTGCCTTATCGCGCAAAGCGGAAATAGCCCCAGTACGAGAGCAATTCGCCTGAGTATGCACAGACTCACCCAACTTAACGCGACGTAACTTGCCAGATTTATGAGTCAAACCGTTGTGACGCGCAGGCAGAATTTCCCAATCCTGCAAAGTTGCTGTGGTGACATTGCGCGAATCATTAGATATATAGATAATCCGTTCAACACTATCAAATAACTCAGGACGCAAACGCCCCGCATCATAACTTTTGCCCGTACCAGTTGCCGAAGCATCAAGAATATGTTTATTCGTTAATAGCGAATCGCGCCAAGTTTCTAGCCTTGTCCCAGCCTCATATACAAATTTAGGTAATGTGGGTTGAGGCGATAGCCTTGGTTTGTCAGATTTATTAGTAAAACCGCTAGCTGCCTTCTTGGGGAAAAGTTTATCTTTCAACCACTGGAACGGTGAAAACTTAGGCTTCGGTTTGTAATTAGCAATCTGGAAAAACTGCTCAACCATCAAAAGCTGAATCGCTGCATCACTAGATAATTCATCAATATCATCATCGGTTTTGGCAACCTGTCCCCACCAGAGAACATCAATCGCAAAATCTAGCTCAGCTAGAAAATCAAGATTTTTCTCATGGCGACGCATCACAGAGGGGTTAGCAATGTCACCTGCATCGATCGCATATTCCAAACGAGTTAGATTGGGCTTAGCCCTAATCGCATCAAAGTAACTTTGTAAAGTTTCTTTACTAGCGATAAACTGACCRCCCGAAGCACCAATCGCTACACAACCACGTAACTTAGAAGCAAGATAAGGCTTAACACCAGTACCCTCAACCAAGACCACACGTTGACAATCAATCTGAATATCACCATGAAAAGCCAGAGGCAAYTCCCCATTTTGTTGTTGAGCCGAGATTCCAAAAGGCTTATGCCAACGATAGCGTCCTGAATCAGCATCGCGTAAACGGATTTGAAAACCAAGAATTTTACYKTCAGGATTCTTAATTGGCAGAATATAGCCAGAACTAGTTGATTTAGCACCTAAATGCTTAATCTCAGCATTAGATAAACCACGACTGACTAAATCAGCTCTATCTAAACTATCTAAATCAAGTTTCTCTAAATAATTTTGATAAAGGCGATCGCGTTGAGCAGCATCAGGCAACTTCGCCAAACCATCCCGCTTTGCCTTTTGTTGAGCTATCCGCAGTTTTAAATTTCTGTCACGACGCTCTAGGCGATCCGACTCCGACTCAGGATGTTTGCGGACATACTTACCTGCAAAGTAACTGCCATTAGTTTCGCCAAGATATTTCCAATCTGTGAGATCTGCATCACTGGGATGAGTCATGCATAGAACAAAATCTTGATTATCCGACGCAATTCTACATTTGCCTGTGATGTCATCGCAGATCGGGCAGGGGTTATGGGCCTTAACGGGTGAAAACTTTCGGGAAGAATACTGGTTATTTAAAGAGGCCATTATTTTTGACCTCCAATGAGCTTGCTAAGGGAGATCTTTAGATAGATCTCCTCCAACAAGTCTTGTGACTTTAAAAACATCTAAATTGTCCTGATTGTAAGGTTTGTAGCGACTTCAATCAGAAAACAGACAGACTTTTTGAATTCAGTTCAATAATCAATAATTGCTTTTTGCAAAAAAATTAAAAAATTCGCAGCAAAAACTGTTGCTAAACTAATATCTTGCGTTAAGATATTAGAAAGCGCTGAACAAAATTGCACTGTCAAAGCAACGTCTGTCCATTTTCGGATATTTAATTTAAAAACCTTCGGGTTTACAAGAAAGCTGGTGAGGTCGAAGTCACTGGCTTTTTTTGTTTTTGAAGGGGAAAACTAGCTAAGCGATCTCCTGTAGATAAAAAACTGCAATTTAAGCATACAGCGATCGCTCTGGATCTGATCTATAAAAGATCAAAAAAAGATCAAAATTTCATTAATCTCAGCCTGACTAGGGTTGTCTGGTTTACATACTGTCATCTAAGACACTTTTTTTGAGCTAGCAATAGCTGAGCTAACTCTTGGAAGCCAGCAAACTCAGAAGCATGAGTCATGTATTTAGGTAAATGCATCATTTTGTCCTGATAATGGCAAACATTTGCCACACCGACCGAGACGGGAAATTTTGCAGGATTAAACATTGCCTCATCATTAGGACTGTCGCCAACGGTTAGGACTTGCTACGAATTGATTTCAGGAAAATGATTTTTGAGTACGTTGTCTAAGCCAGTTGCTTTATCATGGTGCAGTGGTTTGATATGGCACTGGTGAGTTAATTAGTGAGGCAATGAAATCCACTTGAGGATAATAATTCCAGCATAGAAACGGGACGATGAAAAAGTCTGATCGCCATAGCAGG
>NZ_NDHW01000260.1 GCF_002251945.1 Pseudanabaena sp. SR411 | reverse complement strand
CATCTCCTACACAGATTAGGTTCATCATAAATTGCTTCAGGTCGGGACGATGGTCGCGTGAATATCCATGCGTGATTTCGATACTTCCTTCTTCGGTTCGGTCATATTCCCCATCCACATGAAAGGAACTTGAGTCTATATGTCCCGTTTCTATCTTTATGTCGTATTTCGCTACTGCTTTCAGGCTAATTCCCAAGAATGTTTCGCTTAGTCCTGCTTCTTGTAGATCATCCAGTACATTGCCGATACGGTCATCGTTGATTTGTTCGGCTGTTATCCCTTCCCCCAGTAAGTGCTTGGTTGGTTTTCCTTCAAAGAATTTCCCAAACATATACAGGGGAGCTGATACAAATCCTAATCCATTCAGTAGCATGGCTTTGACGATTACCCCTGCGCTTACTTTTTCTCTTGAGCTTCTCCCGATTCTCATGTTTATTTCCTCCACGATTCCCATCTCGTCGATCATCCCTGCCACGATCCCTAGATGGTCTAGATTCGATACTTTCATCTCTGTATTAATATTTACCTCCTCTTTTTTGATTTTCGATGATTTTGATTTTCGGTAATTATTTTACCCTTCCATTACGAGCGGAATGTAGGTTAATGGATTTGCAAAAGGCTATACAACTGCCAATCATCGAAACTTGGCTGGGTTTACTATTAGGTGATTTCAAACTTGAGCAACGGGGAGAATTTTATGACTCAAGCGGGGTTTGGATTACGGGTAGTTGGTAAAGTGGTTTAAGAAACGGCTAGTACTTTCCCAATTAAGTAGATAACGTTCAATAGTCTCAAGAGCATAAGCTTCAGGGAGTAGAGGTTGAAACTTGCTAAAGCGATAAAGAGGGAGTTGAGAAAGAATATTGGAGCGATGTTCTTCGCTTTGCCAGTCAAAATCCGATCGCAATCTGTCTAGAGCCGATCGCAATAACTGCACACTCACCTCAGAGCCTTCGATGCCAACTTTAAAATTATCGGCTATAACTTTCCATTCGGGGCGGAGATCGGCAAGGAGATACTTGATGGTGTAATTAATTTGTCCACCTGCGAATGTCCACCATGTGACGCGATCGCCATCATCGATCGCAGTGAAAGATTGCTGACGGAGAAGAACACCCAGATCTTCACGTTTTTCTGTGAGAGCATAACGAGATTGAGCGTCTATGTAGGGATAGTCGATGTCGGTAGTAAGGATCTCGTAAATTTTTTGACAGAGTTCATAGCTGATGATTTGCGGCGAAAAACTATTCCAGTTTGGCTTTTTACCTTTTGGTGAGAGGATTACGCGAATTGAGCGTTCCTTGTGATCAATCGCTTCAACTAGCCAAGATTTACCACCTAATAGGAAAGAACTCATGCTCGGTACTAATTTATCAGCAAAGTCTTGTTCAAGAGAGCCAACGGTATAACCAGTGGCAGTTTTGACTTTGTAGAGAACGGGGCTACTGAATACGGCATAGAGTTCCATAAAGTTTTTGCGCCCAAAGATCTTTTCGGCACGTTCACCGATGGATAGCAAGCCACCCGATTGAAAAAAATAACTTTCCTTAATGCCATGCTGAATCAAGATTTGATATTCTGTCTCCGCGATGCCCTGAAAATCAGGAATGAGCGATAATTGCTGCCAAGCAAGTTCGGAACTAATTGCGCCAAATTGCAAGGTGAGTGCTAGTAATTGATGGACTAAAACTGTCCATGTGCGGTTATGACACTTAACAGACTCTACCCATCCCGATCGCGCTAATTCGACAATGGCGATCGCTTGTAAAACTGTCTCAATATTTTCACAATAAAAGGTGGTATTAGCTGCCTTACCTTCGCGTCTGCCTGTGCGTCCTAATCTTTGTAAAAATGATGACACAGTACTAGGAGCATTGGCTTGGAGAACAAGATCAAGATCGCCAATATCAATTCCTAATTCGAGCGTACTCGTGCAGAGAATACAAGCATTCGTTCCCTTTTGAAAATTCTCTTCGGCGATTTCGCGTTCAATACGGGAGACAGAACTATGATGAACAAATACATCTGTGCCGCGATCACGCATACGTTCAGCCACATCTTCAGCAAGAGCACGGCTTTGACAAAAGAATAAGCTTTTATTACCTAGGGCTTTGCGACTGGCTTCACGGGCGATCGCGCCGATCTCATCACGCTGTAGGATAGCAATTTCACGCTTAGCAGGAATTTTGGGCGGATCAATGACGATGCTTTGACGCTGTGATGAGCCTTGCATCCAGTTGAGAATTTGCTCAGGATTGCCCACGGTGGCGCTTAGTCCTACTCGCTGCACATCACGGGCTTGATATTTTGGATGGTGCATCGGAGCCGCACCCTCTAAAATTTGGTTATTTGCGGCGGTAATTAGACGCTCTAGTACAGAGAGTAAATGTGTACCGCGATCGCTACCTGCGAGGGCATGGATTTCATCAATAATTACAGCACGAAGATCGCCAAATAGTCTCGCATGAGGGACTTTGGCTGATAGCAACATCACTTCGAGGGATTCAGGAGTGGTGAGTAGAACTTCGGCAGGTTCTTTGAGAAAGGCTTGCTTATCTTTGCCTTTAATATCGCCATGCCATACAAAACTACGCAAACCAACCATTTCGGTATAAGTAGCAAAGCGATCGCATTGATTATTGAGCAGGGCTTTGATCGGCGCGATGTAGAGTATGCCTACGCCCTGTGGTTCATGCTCGATCAGATTGGCTAATAGAGGAAATATGGCGGCTTCAGTTTTGCCACCTGCGGTGGGAGCAAGCACGATCGCATTTTTACCATCAAGGATTGCTTGACCTGCGAGTTCTTGGACTGGTCGCAAGGATGACCAACCGAGGCGATCAGCGATCGCCTGTTGTAATCGGGGCGGAAATCTGGCAAAAGTGGAATGCATGATTAAAATTCAACAACGGCGTAAACTTCATTTTCTTCTGGTTCAGGATCGCAATAGGGTAAGCCCGACTTGATGCGGAGTTCATCGTCATTGAGGGTATCTTCGGGCAGAGATAAGGCACTGATCGGATCGAAGTCAGGGTTATCAATAACCAAATCCAGAAGATTCACATATTGCCGTAAGAATTGACGTGGCACTACGCCCACATCGCCTTTAAAGCCTTTAGTTACTTCTGCAATCAGGCGATCGATAAATTCAAGGGTAATTTTTCGTTCCAAATGAATGCGATCGCCAGCGTTAAAAAGTTCACGCAGTCTGAGGGCAACTTCCTTTAAACGAATGGCATCAAAAGGGGTGAGTTCCAATTGGGGTTGACGTGGACTACTAAAGCCACCATAGGTTTCAAATTTAATGCGATCGTGAAGAGGCGTTAGTCCTGCAATGCCTCGCTTAGTGTCAAAGAAGTCGGGCGTACCTGTAAAAATCCACAGCAACCCATGAAAGCGATCGGCGGCATCACAGATCTGTCTAATGCCATTTAGGGATTTACCGCGCACATCTTGACGCATTCGCAAAATCGTTTCCGCTTCGTCAATGACGATCGCCCAGCCCTTGTAACCAGCCGCCTTGACGATCTGCAAAATACCGAGTAAATAGTCGAGGGCTTCACGGCTGCCGATATCGCCTTTAATTCCTGCAATTTTTTTGGCACTGGCGGCGACATTTTCACTACCCGATAGCCAAGAAATTAGAGCGCTGGCTTCAGCAAAGTTGCCCTGTTGCTTGAGGGTAAAGATTGTTCGCAATACTCGTGTCATGTCTTCAGGAACTTGCCCCCCTGTCATGGAAGCAAGTTCTTCATCGAGGCGATCGCGCACAGCATCATCAAAATTAGGATCATCTTCATCCTTGCCCCCTGCGATCAGCATATCTTCAACTCTCGCAATCCAGCGATCGAGAATATCGCCTAGCGCCCCCCTTGGGCATACATTTGTACCAAGCTCCTGTACGGCTTTGCGATAGACATCATCAAATTTATGGAAATGCAAATCATTATCGGAAACAACAATAAAACTAGTGGCAAAACCACGATCGCGGGCTTCGAGAGTTGCAAGGCGAGATATAAAGGTTTTACCGCAACCATAACCGCCTCGCAAAAATTTAAATACACCTTCACCATCAGCAGCGAGTTCGAGTTGGCGTTGGATTTCCTTACGCGATCGCTCAATGCCTACCGCAAAGGCTTCTAGCCCACGTTCTGGAACAACTCCTGATCGCAGTTTTTCAAAAACATGTTCGGTATCCTTAGCACTCAAATTCATAGCTGCACAGTTTTATTTTTTAACTGACGTTACATGGAAGATTATAAGACCCTCACCCCTAGCCCCTCTCCCAAAAAAGGAGAGGGGAACAAGAAATTAGTCTTACTCCCCCTCGCCCTTAATGGGAGAGGGTGCTGGGGGTGAGGGTTATCTCTTAATATACCGCTTGCCAGAAGCGACATTTTCAACTTGAACCCCAAAGGGGAGTTGCTTGACAAATTCTTCAAACTTGAGGGAAAAGCTCCGCGCTTTGCGTGATGAGCCAAGCATTTGCACAAGTTCAGTTTCCACGATTGCGCCATGTTTTTCTAGATGCTCAAATACCTTGACGATCGCAGGATCATCAAAATTATCTTGCCAGCGATCGCTTGTAGATAAACTTGCTACAGGCTCAATAATAACCATATCTATAGCGATCGCTTCCGTAATAGTACTCGGATCTTGAATAGTATCTTGAAGAGAATCTTGAATCTGTGTTTGCGATTTAGCACGCTTAGTTTTAACAGATGATCGCTTAGTGACTGATTGCTTAGTGACGGTCAGGACAGGAATTACTCGCTCCTGTAAACTATTACCTCCATGAGCAAAGGAAGCATTACTCAGTTTAGTTCTACCCTTAAAAATGGCAGTATCATTCCGAAATAGTAGATAGCCCTCTTGACCTTCATAATTTAGCGATCTCAAAGGCACGGATACACAATCAGCCTCGCGGCGGTAATCATCAAGACGCACATAGCGGCGGGTGGCGGTAGCATATTCTACTTCTTTGACGGTATGATCAAGGAGCATGAAGCCATGATCGGCGGTGAGGATGCAGGTATGAATCCCAATCTTTTGGAGATTATTAATCGCGGCTTTCAGTTGTTGAATCCAAGTGGTGAAGGCAATCAGCCCCATATTTGCTTCACCCGCATCATCAATTTCGCGACTATGGATTACGAGCAATGTCGCATTTTTAGCTTGACTTTCTAAAGTCTCACTCGTTGATTGCGCGACCTGTTGCAGCGAGAGACTAGATAACGAATGTCGATCGCGACTAGAACTAAATGTGCGATCGCCGATCGCCCTCGCCCGACTATCAGGATCTTTGACAGTATATTCTCCCGCCTTAATCCCTTTACTAAAATCTTTACCATCGGGTAAGCGGATTTTGCCATCACTCGACACAGGGGCAATCGCATTCATGCCCATTGCGGTAATCGTTGGTAGTTCGGCATAGCAACCAATCAGGTTAGTCTGGAAATCCTCTTTATTTAATTTGTTCATCAGTTCCATTGCCATTTCATAGCGAAAGGCATCGACTAAGAAAATAGCAACGCGATCACCTTGCTCAACTTGTCCTAGAGATGGGCGGTGCAAAGCACCGCCCATCTCTAGATCTCTAGTAATCAATGGCAGACAGTAACGCTCAAAGATATGGCGTTGTTGTAATTCTTCTTCGGGTAGGAAACCAACGCGATCGCAAAGTTTGGCAAAACCCCGCGCCAAATCATCAGCCCAGTCTCGATAAAGCTGCCGCAAAAAATTAGTCACCGTCACCATTGACGCAAATTGTGGCAAGTTACTATTTGACATTTGCAAGCGTAGTTGCTCAAAGCGACGATGGTAATAATCCACAATCCAAGCTTTTTTGGTATAGAGATCAAGTGCCTCTCGTAGGGTTTCCACTCCGTTTAAGACTTGATTTTGTTGAGCAATTATCTGTCCAAACTGTGCTGCTATTAGCACCCAACCCCAAAGGCGGCGTTTTTGTGAATCCTGCTGTATCCATAGGGAAGGAGCATTAATCCGCGATCGCCCCCAGATGCTCGCTTGTTGCCAATTTTGAGTGAGTAAGGCTTTAATAGACGCATTGAGCATCACCCGATCTTCAGTGGCGAAGGTGTCAATCTTACCGAGGTCATTGGGAGATATCTGGTCAAGTTCGAGCTTGATTTTTGCTTCTACTTCTTCAGCGATCGCTATGTAACGTAGGGGATAGCGATCGCGTAGATGATTAATTAGATTTTGACATTGCGCTTGTAAGGATTTTGGGAGCGATCGCAGTGGTTGTAATTCTAGCAAATAGGGCAATCGCGTCAAGTCGTTGACATATTCTACACACATCAACCAACCGACAAAGGCAGATTCTATATGATCTATATTGACAGCAACATTTTCTTCAAGGAAAAATTGTAAAAAGTCGGTATCCATGCCTGTATGGATATGGAGATATTCGGTGAAAATATTTAACTCTGATGCGCTATGGATTTTGGTGCGGAGATTGCTATTGTGATCGATCAAACCATCGAGAATCTGTTGATGATCTAATTCTGCTAAATGATTACGGATATTACCAGTTTTAGAATTATGTCGATTTAATTGTTGATCTAGCCAAGTTTCGGCTCCTGCGAGGGTGAGGTCGGTCGTTTTCAGAAAATCAGCGATCGCATCGGGAGCGACCATACCTGTGACCGCCTCACGCACAAGGGTATTCAGGGCTTTTTCGTAGCGTTTACCAGCCCGATATAGTTCTAATAATGGAGTTTGCTTAATGGTCTGGGTGTTGTGGTTTGGTAAATGGATTAATAGCTGATCAGGATCAAGTCCATTTCCATAGTTTTCGAGTTGCAGCAATAATTCCAGATAGCTACCCCGAAAACCCACCACAGGGAAATCAAAATCACCTGTTTGATGACGAGTGATCAGGCGATCGACAAATTCGGTATAGCGACTATCGGCATCGAGCCAAAGGACAATTCCCTGACGGCGGATGCTTTCTTTAATGTCGTTTTCAAGGTAACTGGCGATCGCATTAGTCATAAAGATAGTTTAGGATAGGCGGCGCGAAGCGTAATCTATCCTAATTAATTAAAGAGTAAGGCAAATAAATCATTAACAGTTAAGCACAAATCACTGGCAAAACTGGGAACGGGCAGTACTGCATCAGGTTGCTCATATACCTCTGTTTCTTGGTGAGGACGGTAGACAAAAACAGTGCGATCGCTAGCATCAAGTAACCACCCCATTTCTGTGCCATGTTTAAGGCAATGCAAAATATTTTTGATTACTCTAGTTTGGCTTTGGTCTGGTGAAAGAATTTCAATTACCCAATCAGGGGCAGTGGTAAAGGTGTTGGCAATTTCGCCATTAGGGTCACGATGGATACGCTCCCATGTATAGGTAGCGATATCAGGAACAATAGAGCGATCGCCAAAGGTACAGCGCAATTCTGGAAAGGCACGGGCGCGGTGAGATGCTCTGAGCAGATGATTAATCAGGGTGACGAGTTCACCTTGCAGGGCGCTATGTTTTCCTTTGGGCATAGGTTTAGTGATGATCTGACCATTGCCATATTCGCTGGCGGGTTTGGTTTCAGGGAGGGCAAGAAATTCAGTTAGGGATATGGTTTGAGTGGCGATCGCAAGCATATTTTCTCCCTATAGTTTGGTATTGTGACAAAATGATCGTAACAGTTTATTCATGATTATTCCTCCAATTCAAGGGGTAAAAGCTCTTCTTCTTTATTCTTTTTGCGTTCCCTGCGTTTTTGTTCCTTTTGTCGCAAGTCTAAAACTAGCTCAGGATTGCCTTTGATAAATTCATCGCGCAAAGATTGCGAATCGGGTTCTTGAATGTGAAAATCAGGGGCAATCTCATCTTGCAAACGCAGTTCCCACTCGTAGGCTTTAGCGGGGTGATATTTCCAGAAGACGCTGTGGGCGACGGCTAGGGATGGGTCTTTTTGGCATTTGAGATCGACGCGGCTGGGGAAATAGCGGGCGGCGAGGTGTGACCAGTCATAGTCTTTTTTGTTTTGGGCGGTGCTGAGTTCTGACCACCATATTTTCGGTTTTGTCCATTGGGGTTCGAGCAATGTCCAGAGGGCGGCGCTGTTGATCATTACGCCATCATCGAGATCCATTTTGAAGGTTGCCTCGACTTCACGGTTTGGATCGCTGGATTTGGTGGGTGGTGCGCCACGTTCGGCGATCGCTTGGACTTTGCTAATCAGGTCTTGCAGTTCTTCTTGGAATTTGCATAGTTCGCTATAGCGTTTTTCGGCGGCGGCGCTTGCCTTAGTGTCTGGTTGGTTACGCGCTGCCATGAGGTCGTTGATTTCACCGATGAGGTGGGTTTGGTCGGGGAGGAGGTGGTCAGCGAGGAGGGTTTGCAGGGTGTTGTCTGTCCATTGGTGAATGGGAATGATCGCGACAAAGTTCTTTTTGGTGGATGAGATGGGGAAGTAGATGGGGCGTTGGTCGTAGCGTTTGACGTGATCTTCTTTGAAGTAGTCTTGACGCAACCATTCGCGGAGTGTTTTTTTAGTGATTTTGGAGCCATGTTCTGCCCATGCGTGATGGATGGGAGCGGCGGCGGGGTGGGTGAGGCGATCGCCGATTTCGGGGAGGTCTTGGCTATAGGCGGAGAGGTAGAGGATAGAAAGCCCCTCACCCCCAGCCCCTCTCCCATTGAGGGAGAGGGGAGCAAATTCTCTTGCTCCCCCTTCTCCCGTTCTGGGAGAAGGGGGCTGGGGGGATGAGGGGCTTCCAAACCGTCCCAATGCTAAACCCACGGCATAGGAAATAAAGTCTTGGGCGGTGGGTGGATCGTATTCGGGATGGTAGGGGGGGAGAGGTGTGCCTGCGGGGCGGTCTACGGCGGTTTGCGCCCATGTTTGGGCGGTGCGCCAAGGGCTAGGACGGGGGCTAATAAATTCTACGGATGTCTCGCGTCCTGCTTCATGTTCGCTAAATGCTTTTTCAAGTTCTCCAAATATCTCGTCTGCGGATTCTATGGGGAATAATGGAAGTCTTTTAGCATCTCCAATTTGAAAACTCACTGTTGGATTAAGAGCTTCAAGTACAATTCTTGAAATGGTTGTATTTAACAAGGCGCAGCTATGTCTAGGATATTCAGAGAATAGTGATTGTCCTTTGACATCGAAAACACTTCTAAAGCGATGTAATCTTCCAGAGAATCCTGAACCTGTAGCAGTAAAAGCCACTCCAAATCTAAAGAATATACTAGGATCTTTCGCTCATCTAGGTAAATAGGTGGAAGGAGGGAAAAGAAGCCGACGCAGGAAGTCAAAATCAATCCAACGTAGATTGTATGCCCACTCGAACATGGCTACATACAGATACAAATACTTCTTGTGAATACCGCGAAAGGGACGCAGAAAATTGCGTAAACCAACCCAAATGCCCTCCATAGTATTGCAATGAACCTCACAAAAACCATC
>NZ_NDHW01000259.1 GCF_002251945.1 Pseudanabaena sp. SR411 | reverse complement strand
CTGATGGTTATGTACGGACTGATTACCGTGATTCACCATCAAACGAATCGCACTACCTTCTTCCCTGCTTGTTTTTGCAGATAGGCAATACGCGGCAAATTCACGGCTAGCCATCCACCTGTACCACCACAGCCAATTAAAACTAAGTCCATTTGATCGTAGGACGGGAGCAAAATTGGCACGGCATCGGCAAATGGTAATGATAAGGTTGGCATTACCAATCCTCCGATAGACAATCTGTTAGGTGAGGTGGAAGCTCGAAAATACCAGTTGTGGCTGTTTCATAGAAATGACCGTAAATTCCTACGCGCATCTTGATTTGTGGGTTTGAGAATATTTCACCCAATACTCCATAGATGCGAAAGCCTGTCTCATCACGATTGTCCGTATCTGAGAAATATGCTTTCATCCCATGATGTGAATGTACTTCAATCAGGGCTTTGGCATAGGAGCTATTCAGAGAATTGTCTAATGGTCTACAGGATCTGGCGGTTTGCTCTTGCTCTGGTATCGTCAGTTGCCAATTACCATTCTCAAAATGCAGATGAAACAGTATTTCCACTGGTTTACCCTCAGCATTGCTCGGTAGGCGAGAGGCTTCTAGCATTTGCTGTACTAATGCAACAGGTACTGGTGGGTAGGTTATCTGGACTGATGCTGATATGGCTCTCAGTCCTTTGGCTTTGTAATAGACGACAGGGGCGATCGCTGTTAATCCTTCCCGTCTTGCTCTGACAAATGTGCCATTTCCTGCATAAACGTACTCATACATTGAGGTCGCTGTGATTTCAGGCAGATGCTGATTCGTGGCGATGATGTGCTGAATCAGTCCCGCACTAAAGGTTGGCAATACTGGATTTGCGGTAACTGTGTTTTTTTGAACGTGTTCTAGTAATTTCATCGGTTTATAATCATATTGATCGCTACCTTCACCGAGGAGCCACATTGGACAAGATCGGCGATTGGATAGCGTTTGGATTTCTGGAGTTGCCATAGCTTCAAACGAATGTCTTCTGGATGGGAAGTTGATTTACCATTCACAAGATGATTGCTGAACGGTGCATTCATAAACATCTGCCATGCTTCAGCTAGTTTCTCTATTCCTTCTAATTGGCTAGAAAAGCTGTTTTCATTACCCATACAGATTCTGCCATCACCGTAGATATTCGGTAATGGCACATGGTAAATAGGAGCCTCTGCATTGAAGATTTTGAAGTTAGTTGCCCAAACATAACAACTATCACCGCAGAGCATAAACACTAAACCCATCATCGGGATGGTCAAAGTGAGCGGCTCTCCGTCTTCAGTCAAATTTGTGAACGTAAATGTCCGTCTTGCAGGTGGTATAAACTGCACGAACCATTGTCCTTGCTTACAGATACCCAATCTCTGTACGCCACTGGGTATCCATCCTGAGTCAATTTGTTCATGTTGAAATGCGGCTCTGACAGTTTCGGGTGATAGAAATTTATAGGTTTCTTTTCCTGCATCTCGATATTGAAAGCAGTAATGTCCGCCTTTCAGAAATAGCAGTTTTGCATCTGCTTCTATGAGTGGATACCCATCAGGATTGAGGGCATCTTGCATCGGATTTATGGTTAACATTGGTTCCTCCTTATCCCGCTAATGCATTGATGGGGTGATGAAAATGTAATTGTGGAATAGGTTCTTTACACCTATTCCACAGCCGCACTACTTTGACGCAGTTTTGGGAGTCCTTATCTAGCCATTCGATAAATTCTCTGTATTCCTTCATGATTGTCTGAGCTTCTGTATATGCTTCTGTCAGTATGTCAATCACCTCTACCGTCCAATCAGCATCGGTGATTTCGCTTTCGTAGGTCATATCCAGCCAGATATTATCCGTTGACTGGGTTAGCATCTCCATCGCCAATGGCAATCGAGAGATCATTCCCCTTGCCTTTTTTGCCTCTTGACGCAAAAGCGCATCAGATATGTAATCTACGACTGGGGGTAATTCTTTACCAAGTTCGCTTTCCACGTCATCCCATACTTCACTGCTGACATCATGAATTAGGCACAACAGAAATTTCTCGGTTGCACCTAATTCTTCAAATTCGTCGTAGTACCATAAAGTACCTATCGGGTCTATTGGTATATAGGCTGTACGTTCCAAATCTATCATTACTAATGGTAAAGGAAAGAACTGCTCGTCCACTAAAGTCAGAAATTCGATTTCTTTTTCGCTATAGTCTTCGGGTTTTGCAAAGGCTAGGCTGGCTGTGGTTTGCTGATATTTCTCTGGATAGTAATGCTGATATAGTCGCAACATATTTGCACGTTGCTGCATGGATTCAAGGTAATCGGCGGCTCTTTCCGATGTGTGGGAACACATCCATTGGAATTTAGCTTTGTCCATCCTAGAATCCTCTGATTACCGCAGGGGCGCTGATCGGGTGCGCCTTTTTTAAGTTGTCTAGCGATCGCTGCAATAAACAACTATTTTGCTTGGATACAATTGTTGCTTCAGTAAAGTTTTCTAGTTCAATTTCACCGATTTCGATTAGTTGCTGTCCTTGCCGCTCATGCTGCTCGATCTCCCATAGTATTTCTAGCAAGGGATTGATAAATTCACTGGCTGTAATCAAACTGGTCAGGACTAGCTCGGACATACTTATCCTTTCGGTCCTGCTTGTTTACAGATATCTACGAGGACATCTCCATTCGCTTGAACTGTTCGCCGAATTTGTGAGTTTTTGATTCCTTCAAAATACTGACTAAGCGTAGCCTTGATTTGCTCATCACTGCTACCAATTTCGAGTGGCACTGGGATGGTTTGTCCTTCAACTTTGATGCTGTAGTTAGGTGTAGTGGTTGTATTCATAGTTTTAATGTTTGTTGTTGAGATTTAGAAGATGCTGGTGTGGTTTTCTTTGGAAAATTTCCAAATTCAAGTTTTACTGGTATTTTCTGTTCTTCCTCAGTTGATTCATCGGGTTCAATTGGAGAGGCTAGGTCACTCTGAGCATAGGCTTGGATGATTTCTGCTAGTGGTGCTGGGATCGGCGTAAGCGCTGATAAGGCGATCGTGCGGATTAGCGGTCTTCCCAAATCTCGACAAATGGAAATAATCACTAGCCTTTCTGGTGATTGTTCGGTTTCAGGTAAAATTTCAATGCATAGCCGCAGTCGGCTCTGATCTAGGTCTATTACTTTGCTGGTCATGGCTTTCACGCTGTTGAACTTATACGCTTTTACACAAGCACTGGCGCTAGCCTATTTGTTCTAAAAATTCACAGTGTCGGACAATATGCTAAGTTAATAAGACTTATGGGCTTTGGGAGCAATCTCATGAATCTACAGCAAGTTGACTCCATTTTGTCAAAAGAACTGACTAAAGCAAATCTAAAAGAATATATTGTAGAACAACTCTCTCAGGAGCCAGAAGTAGAGAAAGTTATTATCTTTGGTTCTTTTTTAAAATCAAATACACCTAATGACATTGATATTGCTATCTTCCAAAATAGCTGTCAAACTTACTTGGCCCTTGCCTTAAAATATCGGAAACTCTTAAGACCTTTATATTCTTTTTTCCCAATTGATGTAATCCCACTTCGCTTAGATGCTCAAGGTAGTTTTATAAACGAAATTAAGGCTGGTGAGGTGATCTATGAAAAGTGAAACTAAAATATGGTTGGATTATGCGGAAGAAAATCTAAAATCGTCGAAAATCTTACTTGACAATAAACTCTATAATCCTTCTCTCCAAAATACACAGCAATCAGTTGAAAAAGCCCTCAAAGCTATTGTTGTAGAGTATGGAATCAATCTTAAACGGACGCATGATATTCTTGAGTTGAAATATTTATTGCAAAGAAAGGACATTATAGTGAATATTTCAGATGACGAATGTGACTTACTAAATGCCATATATTTACCTTCAAAATATCCTATGTTGGGCAATCACTTGTAATTTGGGTGCTTAATTTCGGCGAGAAATAGATAAATTTAACGGGCGTGTCGGTTCGGTATAACGTTTCGGTTGAGCGGCTGCCGATAACCTTTGCTACAACACCGACCAACTTTGCTAGTCCGCTCTAACTGGGTTGTTAGACCCCGGCAGTGAGGAGCCGCCTACTTGCCTTAATCAGCTTCAAAGAAAATATTAGCTCCTGGAAATAATTCTCCATCAATGACTGGCGGCACTAAAAAAACTCCGGCAGCACGGACAGTTAGGAAACTATCCATTCCTGGTACAGGAGCAACAGGATCTCCACCAAAGTTTGTGCTACCGAGCCATTTTGATTGTGTTAATATTCGGCGCAGCCTTTCAGGGGTATCTTGATAGCTGACGAAGTTTAATCCTGCTCTAAAGCCTGGGTAACTTTCTATAGGCTCTAGAAACTCATAACCTTGTCGAAAAATACGCAGTGAATTTCGATCTTCTACAGGATCTACGTGCCTATTTGCTCGTTGCACATGGCTTTGGTCAATAACAGTGTCTGCAACTTTCTTGGGTTCAAGAAACTTTAAGTTGCCGTCTTCAATATCTGAAACTTCTTTGGTTCCTATGAAAGGACAGCCTACTGAACCAACTGGTTTTCCTTCGCTGGTCAGCTTTTCTAAAGGACATCCAGATAACTTATCTCTGCCTACTAGCAGTTCTTGCTGCTGGCGATCAAGCGTTTGCCAAATATCCAGATCTACTCCTAACCTTAGAAAAGCTAAATAGGTTCCCCCCTCCGTCCATTGATCATCTTGTTCTGTTGAGGGTCTGGGTTTTACGACAATTGCTTTTTCACGCTCTTCACTCTTCATGTTAGAGAGACCATCATGAAAATCAATCCAACTACGATGATCTTCCCGTTGGAATCCGCTGTAGAAGCTAGTTTGTAGTAACGGAGCAGTACTGGTATCCACATCCGTCATTTCACGAAGTATTTTCCAAGTCTCCACAACAGCACGATTGACTGCTAACTGTGTCTCAGCTATAAACTGAACTACTATCTCCTCTGTAGCAAAGTTGCTTCGTATATCGTCGGTATATTGAAGACCTGAGCCAATCATTAAAGAACCGCCACCTGTCGGACGAGGTGAACGAAATTGGTTTTTGCTATCAAGATCCCTCGGCAAAGGATGTTGAACATTAGCAAGTTTGAAAACATTAGGACCATAACCTACTAAAACTGTGAGATCACCACTCGGAACAGGATGATCTGGTAAGTCTCGTATCTTGCCATTCTTAAGTCCTTGATACACCTCCCACAACTTCAGAAAAGCTTCTCCTATTTGGGAAGCATTAAACCCTTCTCCCGCTCGTAGAAAAAGGATGACGAAAAACTTTCCAGGTCGGGTTTTTGGAGCATGATAAATGCCTTCTTGCAGTTTTCTAGTCATGACTGCGTTAGCTCCTCCCCATGACTCTGGGAGAAACCCGTCCCACTTGCTGATTTCTGTCGTACTCTTCTTTCAATGGCTTAATAAGCACATTACAAACATCAGCTTCACTACATTTTATGGGACTGTTACTAGTGTTCAAAATTATATACTCACCAGTACTTACTGGAGTGACATCTCCAACAACAACCAGAGGTCCGACCTCTATGAACTGTAGTACTTGAAATCCACCAGTTAAAGGTGTTGAACTACTACCCACGTCTACTGTAATGTCGTCTAAAAAAGCTGCATCGCTATCACTTGGTCCAAATTCAAGTCGCTGGTATACCCCTTCTTGCTTACCACGGCTCCATTGAATCCATTCATCTGGAATGGGACTACCTTGATAAGAAAATACATTTTTTGTGAAACTAAGGAAGTACATTCCAAGGGGATTCGCAAAAGCTACAGGTTGTCCGTTAAAAACAGCTTCATATGCACCCATAGCAGCGGCAGGATCTGCATGACGACACGCTAACTGTTCTACATCAAACTCTCGAAATATCTGCTCTCGCGTTGCTTTAGTACCAGGGGTTGAACTTGCATAAGGTCTTGCTCCAAACATGACTATGTATAACAAATCATCTAACCCATTTATTGGATGCGTCATGAACAGAGCATTTTCAGTGTTTAATCGTCCAGTTGGTTGTCGAGGAACTCCCATACTTGACAACTTGCGATCATTTCCATGTCCAGCAACAAGTGTAGAGAAGGATATTTCCCTTTGGTCCTCAGTTAATCCAAATGGATCGTTAACTCCATAGAGATCTTCCCAAGACGGCTGAAATCCAAGAGTACTTTGAACCATTTCGCGGACTTTAGTTGGGTCATACTTAGCGATACAAACCCAATACTCTCGTAATTCTGTAGTTACTTGAATTCTTTTCGGTCTCATACGACCACTGGAATCAACCCGCTCAATAACACGATATTCGCAGTACTCGTTGTGTAGCTCTTGCCTTCCTCGAATTCCCCAATCCGATAGTTGTTTTGCAACATCCTCACCGATGCAGAAATTTGGTTCGGCTGGGTCTGCGAACCACTGGATAGCTGCTGGAGATGGATTGGTCAGTGCTTGTGGATCAATTGCAAAGAAACGACTTCCAAAGTCTGCTTCTAGGCTGGTGTAAGAAACTTGAATAACTTCATTCCACTTGTCGATGAGATTGGTATTGAGTTGATCAACATAGCCTGGACTATCGTATGACATAAAAATCTCCTTACGTATTATCAACAAATCAGTCAATTAGGATTGCACCTGACCTAACTAGTCTTTCAACGTCACTACAATAAAAAAGCTGTGCTTACTGGGCACTCACATCCCGTAGATAACTTTCTAACTGCGCCGCTACCGAGAAATCAGGGGTCTAACTATGTATTATCTTGCAGATTGCAGGATAAACACTTATACAAGCTCAATATCACATAACTTGTCACATAAAACAACCAAATAAGTGTAACAACAAAATTTTTGTAGGGTAATGTACCAGAGCAGAGTTTTATTTAGCAAAATGCAGCATAACATTCCTAAACCTGTGCTAAAAAATAATCCGCCTATCCTCTCCACAACCGATCAATTTGGGCGATCGCTTTATTATCAGGTATTGCCAGCGTAATTTGGTTTGAATTACTCAAATGGAAAACTACTTCCTAAGAAAAAATGGGGAGTCCTAAGATTAATTCCATGTCGTCAAAATAGGATTGTAAAAAAAAGTAAAACCCTCACTGTGAGGATTTTACTTTTTACTTAGGCTGCGGTTTTCATCCGTTTTGGATGGAATTTGATGCCAACGGGGATAGGACTGTGCGAAGGGAAAACTCGCAGACGATCTTCTGTAAACACCCGAAACTTCGCTGTATGATTCTTGCCGCTATTATTCGCAACCAGATAAACTCTTGCGTCAACGATCGCTTCAATTGTCGCATCGGGTAATTCTGGTCGTGGATATAATGGGAACTCAGCGCTGCGCTCCTGTAAGAATAATTCCACAAGACTCGTAAACTTCTGCTTAGCTTGGAGAATGTCGATACCAACAATCAGCTTTGCTCTAGACCATGTTACAAATGCTTGTTGCTCCATGTTGTAACTGCTCTTGGGTTTGCAACTCCATTGAACACCTTTTTTCGATACTCGTGGCAATAGTAAACATTGATAGCCTTTATGTGAGTAAATCATCGTAACCTTCTTTGCATCTAGTTGGGCATGAACTTCAAGCGATAGCGATAAAAAAAGAACAAATATTTGCCGCAAGCGAATGTTTGTTCTTTTTCAGGGAAGTTGTTTCAGAGAGAGGATTCGCAAGGCAAATTCTCTCTGAAACAGTTAGCTAAAAATCATCATCGTATGCAGCAGTGTGCTCATATTCTTCATCAGCATCATCGGCAATCTTTCTCTCAACATCAATAAAGTTAAGAGATTGGGCGCTGATGACTGTACGTGCATGATGCTTCTTATCTTTCTTCGATTGATATTCTTCTGGTTGGGATAGTACTCCCACTACTTCCACAAAACGTCCTGACTGAGCACGTTCTTCTGCATACTGAGCCGTACCATTCCAGCATACAACTTTCACCCAAAGTGGCTCTTGGTCGATCCAATTGCCATCTTTATCTCTGCGAGGTTTTGGCTGTATAGCAAGGCTAAAGTCTAATACATCCTTACCACTAGTTCTAGTTTGACGTACTTGAGAGACGTTACCAATATAACCAGAGAGAACTACGGAATTTGTTGAATTACACATCGATTTATACCTGTTTAGGAATCACTTCATGAGCTTCTACGCGATAGCGTTTCCGTTTCCATAAATGCCATAACTCTCTAGTAAATTATTTGCTAGAGAGTTATGGTTGGCTTTAAATCTAGAATTCAAGCTGAGTGTTAATATCACTGGCAATCAAGGAATATTGTCCTGGATGTCTAGAAGATGAGATTTCGATCAGGTTTTGAGCAAGTTCAACTGCATATCCTTTTACGCTCAGCCATTCACGCATTAAGGCTTCGCACACTTCTTTAATTTGCAATGCGGTCATGTTTTCACTGCTGAATTTTGGCTTTTGTCCAGTGGCATCAGATCCATACAAGTCGATGCTTGCTTCAATCACTTTGCTCGTTGATTGTTGGGTTACGGCTAAAAGAGCTTTAAATGCTGCTTTAGCTGGGTTATCTTGTCTGCTGGTTGCTGGTTGAGCAAATGGTTGGACATCAGGACTAGGAATATGATTCTCAATGACTGTGGCGACATGACCATTAGTACTGGCGATCTCGGCGACATGACCGTTGGTACTGGCGATTTGGGCAATACTGTCGTTGCTGGCAACTGCGGCGATCGCATAGGCAGGTTGCTCCTGTACTGCATATATTGCTGGTACAACATTGGGTATGACTATATCCCTTGGTGCAACCGTCGCAGCTTGGCTAGGTGATGATGTGTCATTCAACCAATTCTGAACAATCTCTGCGAATTTCTTGCCTGGCTTAGGATAAATACCATTATTGATCTCAGGACATCTACTTTTGGAGATCATTAAGGTATTCTGGTCGTCCAATAATCCACAGATGTCTAGTTCGTATTCACTGCCTTCCTTTTGAATTGGTGCTGTGCCAATCTTGCGAACACTGGTTATTTTCTGTTTGCCTCCAACTTCAACTGTATTGAAGTCATATTCAATTTTTGAACGCATTGTGGCGATGATGTGGCAGCTTGAGCTGATGATTTTGTCCCATAGTTGACGTTCTATGGGGCGAATTTTTGACCAGTTACGGACATCGCTACCAACTGCGTCTAGTTCCGCATACCATGCATGGGATAGTGAGTCGATAATCAGGTAATCAAATCCTGATTCTTCGGCACTTTCAATCGCGTTGTAGTACTGGCTTGGTCCGAATTTGCTTAGTTCAAGTACATCGAAGTTAAACAGATTCGCATACTTGCGGCTTGAACCATGTTCGGAGTCAATCAATCCAATTCTTTTGCCCAAGCATGATGCTAGTTGCAAGGCTGTGTAGGTTTTGCCACATCCTGGAGGACCATATAGAACCATCTTCAGTTTGATGTTTTCTTTGGTCGCTTTCTGAAATGAGTAAGTCATAGGTGATTTTCCTTATATGTAAATATCAATGGATTTCTTCTAGAGAGCCTCGCTAGAGGACTGACGCAATCCTCTATGCGTGACTTTCTAGAATTAGTTAGATCGTGAAGAGGATGTCTATTTCGGAGTCGTTGTTTAGGTTGTCTATCATGGCGTAGCGATCGCATAGGTCGCCGATCGTTGCCTCGGCGGAATCCTGATTACCATCGGCAATCAGGATTCCGCCGAGGCAACTAAATTCATACTTTTTCTTGGCTTGTTGCCACTGTTCTATAAAGTCCTGTGATGGTATGTCTAGTCCATCGGTAATTAGCACAACATCGGCTTTTCGAGATTTTTCATGCTGTTTAATAGACTCTAATGCTCCCGTCAAGGCGGCGGTAAAGCTCGTATCATCACCGTTGTAGAATTTTTCGATACAGTCAAGTACGCGGTTGGGATCTGGTGCGGTTCCTGCAAAATCATCAATCCGCTCAACTCTTCCCGTGAAGTGCAGAATACGGCAATGACGCTTTTGCATTACGGCGATACTCAGTAATGCTAGGGCTACGGCTTTACTCCAAATCTCAGCGCTTCCTTCCATTGAGCCACTAGAATCCAAACAGATGACAATCGGTCCTTTGGCTAGTGGTTCGCGGCTAATTAGTTTGCGTTGCAGTAGTGAGCGTTCGATGAAACCTTGGGCAAATACTGGAAACAGGGCGGGAATTGTGAGCTTGACTAGTTCACAGGGTAATAACCTTGTTAAGTCATTTCCAGTAGTTACACCAATCATTTCTATTCGCCCTTCAATCACTTTGGAGCGCTGCATCTTAGCGGCGATCGCAATTTTCTTGCCCGCAAGTTGGGCGATCGCTTGTAATTTGGGTGCTGCTTGTAGTCTTTGCGCTAGTTGCAGTTTGTCCGCAACTTTTAGTTTTTCCTCGGTCGTGCGATCTCCGCCACCACCCAAAGCAGCTAGGCTTTCTTCCATAATTTCTAGGTCAGCTTCGGCTCTCGCTATGCCAATGATTAAGGCTGCCCCTATTTTTGTCTCGGTAATTGAGTCAGCATAGTCTTCACAGGCTTTTCGGGTGGCGATCCCTTTTTGCTTCAATCCTTGCACCATTTGCATGAGTTCAGAGGTGGGCGGTTGCCCTGCTAGCATTTCAAAGATGCCCCGAATTTGCTTTCTGATTAGCTCTGGGTCTTCTAATCGTCGATCTGGCTCTGGTAACATCTCGGCGATCGCTTTGCAGATTGCGGTTGTACCGATTCCTGCAAGAAATTCATCGCCATTTAGTCGGTTGCTAAATTGCTGAAAAGCTTCTAGCTCGGTCATTTGTTGGTGAATGGCAATCCAGATTTTGTTTTCTGGCTTGATGTCACTGTCTTCTAGTCGATTAGGCTGGCGGTCGTACAGGCGGTGATAAGTTTCATCGGTGAATGCGTCGAAGTTATAGATTTTTGTCTCGCCTTCAATGATTACTTCACATAGGCGCTCTGAGCCTTCTTTGAAATCTCGCGCACAAATCTCTGTCCATTTCGGGACTGCATATACTAATTGAGATGGCATATTTTAGTTCTGATTATTTGAATTGGGTGTTATAAGGAAGCGTGGATTACGCTCCCTTAGGGATTAACTCTATGCTCCGTACAAAATCTCGCTGACTTTGGCTAGCAATGGCTTTTTCTTCGATTCGATTTCAAGCACGATTTGCTGCGCTTTCTTGGCTTTGTGTGGATACTGGGCAATCATGCCTTGCAAACGATCTGTCATATGTCGCAGGTCAGACAAGACACTTGTGCCTTGAGTTGCCCAGCTACTTTGCTCATCCTGTGTACCGAAGGTTGGACAGGTTCCTAGTTGGGCGATGGATTCGGTGATTGATATCAATGTTTCCTGTGCTTGAATGTTTAGGGGATTTCCGACCTTGGCGACGATCTTGGCGATCGCAGTCTTTTCTCTGGGGTGATTCCAGATGACGTGGTTGAGAATCTCAAATGAGTCTTCGCTTACTTCTGTTTCTCCTTGTAAGAAGGCGTAAGCTCTCAAAATCATCACCATCTGCACATATTTTCTGGTGCTAGCAACAAAGTTCTCTTTCTTGAATTCCCGTTGCAGATCGACTAGAGAATCGACTACTTGACTGGTGAATGGCAGTTTCTGCACTTGCGTCTGCATCTGCTCCAGTTCACCTACTCCCTTCCCGCTATAAGATCAGTGAATTAATGAAAAGATAAAATCCAGTGTTTTTCGTAATTGTATTTTTGAGAGAAATTGACTGGATTCAAAAAACTGCTCTAGCTGATTAGTGATATCTCC
>NZ_NDHW01000258.1 GCF_002251945.1 Pseudanabaena sp. SR411 | reverse complement strand
TGGCAAAACATTAGGAGATATCACTAATCAGCTAGAGCAGTTTTTTGAATCCAGTCAATTTCTCTCAAAAATACAATTACGAAAAACACTGGATTTTATCTTTTCATTAATTCACTGATCTTATAGCGGGAAGGGAGTAAATACGAGAATCTGGATAACTCTTACCAATGAGTATGAAAAAAAATAATCAACCTCGCATCTTAGTGGTTACTTCCTGTACGGGAGAAAAAGTTTTTAAACCTGATGAGCAACTCAGGATTAAGGACTTTGAGAATAAGACTCAACTTGCTATTGAGGAGAAGAGGCTATCTCAATATATGTGTTCTGCGGCTGAGATGTATACGGGGATGCAGCATTTGCGGTTGATGGAGGGGATAAATTTATTTCGTAAGTCTCTGGGGGAAAAGTCTATAGATGTGAATATCCTTTCTGCTGGTTATGGGTTGATTGCGGAGGATCGGGCGATCGCACCCTATGAAGTGACCTTTAACAATATGAAGGGGCAAGAGGTTGATGCTTGGTCAAAGCACTTGGGGATTCGTGAAGACTTTGAAAAAGCTGTTCATGATTACGATCTGGTGTTTTTATTGTTGGGCGAGAACTATCTATGATCGCTAAATCTCCCTATTATTACTAGACCTGACCAAACATTTATCTTTCTTGCCTCTCAAAGTAGCAGGAAATGGATTAAGGGATTGGAGGCAAAAACCTATGTATTGGGGCTATCCAATGCAGATGCAAAGAAGTATAGCTATGGGTTAGTTGGTTTAAAGGGATTTTTGTTTAAAAAGTTTGCGGAAGTGGTTGTGCAGCAACCAGAACTGCTTAGCAAGCTTTATGTAAAGCCTGAAGAATTTGCTCTTTTGCTGGAACCTAAGTAGGAAAATATTGATCAGTTGGAGTTGACGCTTGGGGTGCCTAGTGTGGCTGTAAAGTCGTCTAAGAAAAAGGGTAAGGCTGCGATCGCGGATGGTGCTGAAGGGGAGGAGGAGAGTTCGGAGTTTTTGCCAATGCCTCCTGCGCCTAATTTGCATTTGGGAATGAAGTATTTTATTCCTGAGTGGGATGACCACGTTGATCCGACTTATAACTTTTTGACGGATACGCTTACGCCCGATCGCGATCCACATGAGGATGAGGTATATGCTCACGAAATTTATCCAACTCCTAACTATGATGCGATCTTGGTGTCAAAGGTGGTTGTGGAGGCTAGTAAGAAGAAGCGGCAAAAGATTGAGGAGATCGGGATTCATGAGTTCATTAGCTTTCAGGGGGAGATGATGGGGGACTGTGGTGCTTTTGGCTACATTAAGGAGGATGTGCCACCCTATAACACGATTGAGATTTTGGACTATTACGAGAAACTAGGGTTTAACTATGGTGTGAGTATTGATCATTTGATTGTGGGACCTTTTGCAGAGGTAGGGGTGCGGGAGATGCGCTATGAGTTGACGCTCAAGAATGCTCAGGAGTTTATTGAGCAACATCGGTTAGGTGGATATACTTTTACGCCGATTGGGGCGGCGCAGGGTTGGAGTCCTGAGACCTATGCGGAGGCTGTGAAACAGTTGATCAATATGGGCTATGACTATATTGCGTTGGGTGGTTTGGCTCGTGCCACTAGTAAAGAAATTATTGAGATTTTAAAGGCGATTCATCCACATTTACAGCCCCATGTGCGGATACATTTGTTTGGTGTGGCGAGGATTAGTGCGATTCCTGTGTTGCGTCATTTAGGGGTGACGAGTTTTGATTCGGCGAGTCCTTTGCGGCGGGCTTGGTTGGGTTCAGGTGCGAACTATCATACGCTGAGAACTAAGATGTATAGTGCGGTGCGGATTCCGCCTGTGAGTCGGCATGGGGTAAGGATTAAGCATGTGATTGAGGTATGGAGATTTAATAAGGAATTAAAAAACAAGAAACCTTCAACAACTAACGAATTTTTTTTGTAAATGGTTCAGGAGGCATCAAAATCTCGATTCCTTTGGGATGAACGTTAATACTGTCTGAGTGTTGAAATAACCAGTTCTCAAACAACCTAAATATCTCAGGTACTTCAGATATTTCATGTTGGGTCATTGCTAAATTTTGAGTTAAATGTAGACGTGCGCGACGACCATCAAACCGATTGTCAGTACCATCAAGTTTTGCATATAGATTAATTGACATTTCTGAACGACAAAAATTACCAAGGGATAGTTCCAATAATGCTGTTGTGTTAGGTATAGCAACATAAGCACAAAATTTGGAAGGAGCAAAGCTTCGATTTAGAGGATCAAAAACAAAATAAGTGATAGTTCTTTTCCCCCAAACAGAACGTTTTTCTGGAATTACAATTTCTTCATTCCATTTTCTCAAATTCATGAAAACATCTAAAATATCACCAGCAAAATGAATCTTTTGATTATTCTCGGAGATAACAGTTTCAGAAATACTAAAAACTCTTTGAATCTCTTGTGTGATATCTAAAGAAGATTGTTTTAGATTTTCAATTGATATGTTATTTAACTCCTTAATCTGTTTTGAATTATGATGAGGAAGTAATGCAGTTTGAAAAGCATTCATTCCAATATGACGCATTAAGTAAATTGTAGTGACCCCCAGATTCCTTTTCCCTCTATCTATGTCAGCACTCATCATACTTACAAAAGTATCTGATTGTGTTTGAGCTTGAAACAAATGTGTAGTAGCAAATTTTGTATGATTAGCAACTGGATCGGCTCGGCTAATCTCAAATTCCATCCAAAATTTTTGTGAGCTATTAGTTCTTTGTAATAGAACATCTACACGAGGTTCGTATCCTAAAAATTTTTCAAGATCAGGAGAAAGTATAGCAACCTCAGAATGACATTCCCATCCATTAGGAGAAAGTCTTTTAAATTCGTCTTGAAGATATTTAGCGAGTTTTCCTTCAATTCTAGCCATATTTAATATTCATTTTACTTAATTAAACCTCATTGACTGACGATAGAATTTAATCCAGATCGGGATCGATACCCATTGCGCGTAACTTAGTCGCAAGGCGATCAGGCAGCAAGAAGCTCATACTGAAGCACTATAAATTCATTAGCTTTTAAGTATGCCATTGCATATTCACATCCATATGAATCAGAAAACTCAACTAAATAGTAATTTTCATAATCTTTTTGGCGTATTTCAACAATTGTTCCCACTAAACCACTAGGCAAAGACGAAACTGATTCATATTCTGATTCGAGAAGAGTCAGCCTTTCAGCAGGGATAGTTTTAAGAATAGCCACAGAGTCGAGTGGCTTTTGAGAAAGTAGTTGGGTTTCAAGTTCTGGGAATGTCATAGTTTGATTTTGCATGGTCACCTTTAGATTTTTTTAGTCTTGTTTCAATACTTGCGATCTCTTGCGGCGACAGTCCCAAAAATTCTTCAACAGTGCCAGCTTTCCAGCCTGTCATTTCTAGTCGTTGTCTCTTTTCTGCATCCATAAATTTCTCCCTCAAACTAAGTTTTAACCCAAGTCTAGTAGACAGTCAAAGGATAATTGACGGGTAAAATAAAGGCATAGGAAAGAGCTAAGGAAAAAGCTATGCCAGCAAAACGATACAAAGTGAAGTTAAGTGAAGAAGAACGTCA
>NZ_NDHW01000257.1 GCF_002251945.1 Pseudanabaena sp. SR411 | reverse complement strand
TCTTCTTCACTTAACTTCACTTTGTATCGTTTTGCTGGCATAGCTTTTTCCTTAGCTCTTTCCTATGCCTTTATTTTACCCGTCAATTATCCTTTGACTGTCTACTAGCCAATTTAATCCAACTAGGAACTTTGGCAAGAGAAAATGCGAACGATTTGCCCCTATTACCAGTACGACTACATTTACTATTCCGTAGTATTGAGGGGCTATTTGCTTGTGTAAATCCTGAATGTTCGGGGAAAGAGTGCGATCCGCACAACCCTAGTCCTAATCGCTATGGTCGTCTCTATCTCAGCGAAAAAACTAAATGCGAAGATTGCCAAGCCCCTGTGATCGAGCTGTCTAGTTGTCGTAAATGTGGACAGGCTTATAGTTTAGTCAGGCTTGCTGGCAATCAGCTTACAACTTTACCGCGATCGCTTGCTGCTATCGAAAACAAGGACAATATTTATACTCTTACTTCAGGCGGTTTAGATAGCATTACCGAGGATGAGGAAGAAGAGACAGAATTTCCAGAACCTAATCCTGAAGATCAAAACAGCCTGAGTTTTTCTCAATTTATCCTGTATGAAGAAAATCATGGTATGGGTTGGCTAGGACAGCCAATTTTGAACTTACCAGAGGTAACACCCAAAGGGAAATCAAAAGCTAAATCTAAATCACCTTCAAAATCAAGCCAAAATCTTCCACCTGTCAATGGCAAACAATATCATTTAGTTCTGCATCTGGATAAAGACAACAAAGTGGGATACTTACCCAAATGTCCTGCCTGTGGTGCGGGACGAAGTGATACTCCTAGTTTACGGCGCTTTGCATCTAGTACAGACGCACCGCTTGAAGTGATTATTGATAGTCTATTTGGGCTATTACCTGAACCAATTCAAAGTGATGAAAATACAAATATTTCCACCAAGCGCAAACTCTTGACTTTCTCTGATGGTCGTCAAGACGCATCATTTTTTGCATCTCACTATCAGCGCACCCATACTGAAGCTCTGTATCGACAAACTGTATGGCAAGCTTTTCAGAATGACAAAAATAGTGATGGAATTGCTTCAATTGGTAGTGTAGAACAAAAGCTCTATCAACAATTTTTACAAAATTCTATTCCGCATCCCGATCGCAATAGTGAATGGCATCATCGTAGCCCACATTCCGCTCGTAATGGAATGAGAAAAACAATTACGAAACAGGTGCAGGGAGCAAATAATAGCGTTGGCAGGTGGG
>NZ_NDHW01000256.1 GCF_002251945.1 Pseudanabaena sp. SR411 | reverse complement strand
AAGCTGTTTGAGCATGTAGAGTCAACATCTCGAAGGACAATGACATTTGATAATGGAAGAGAATTCTGTGGGCATGAGAAGCTATCTAAAAGATTGAAACTAGACACTTTCTTTGCAAATCCATATCATTCATGGGAACGTGGATTAAATGAACATACCAATGGATTGATTAGAGAGTTCTATCCCAAAAGTACAAACTTCAAAATCGTAAAAGAAGAGGACTTTAAGAAGGTGGTGAATTTGATCAATCACAGACCGAGAAAATCACTTGACTATCGTACTCCTTACGAAGTATTCTTTGCTTCATCAGACCCCGTTGCATTTCATCCTTGAATTGGCGAGTTTTTATCAACGGATTGGCAGAGCAGGAAGGTATCAGCATGGGCTAGTTGTGTTTCTACCATCCTTGGGAGATCCGCTTGATTATTACTACGGRAGCAATCCTYAGATGCTTCTCGATGGAGAAGTTGAACGCGCCCTTTGCAATCCCAACTATCACTCAATTCTCAGTAAGCATCTTCGTTGTGCGGCAAGTGAAAGCATGATTCCTGCCAGTGAAGTCAAACAACGCTTTGGCGACAACGCTGGCAATATTACTGATGAACTGCTCAATCAAAAAGCATTACAACTTAATGAGAAATCAGGCGATCTCTTTACCCATGACCACCCACATAACTCAGTTAATCTGAGGGGAGCAACTCAAGACTCAGTTATGTTGGTAGACGGCAATACTAATCAAGAACTTGAAGAACTATCGCTACTACAGGTCTATCGTGAAGTATTTCCTAATGCGATATACGCTATGCAGAGTAACGATGGAAATTTGCAATATTACCGATCGCGATCGCTAGATTTAGAATCAAAACAAGCCAACTTAATTCTCCTTGATTCAGAGCCGAAGCTCCGCACACAGGCTACACAAGACATGACTATTAAGCCATTGGAGCCTCTGCGTGAGCCAAGACTAGTTTCTTTAAATCTCAAAGACAGTAAGTTACGCTTGACCCTTAGCTGGGCTGAAATTACGAATCATGTAACGGGATATAACTTGATCAGCAAAGTCAGAACAATTACCTGTAGCCATCCTCGTTGTTCACGCTATCATCAACCAATGCAGTCTGATATTTGTACCGCCTGTAGCAAACCAACTAGATTAGCTGAAATTACAGAAGTCGAAGAAGAAAATCTATTTGATGTCGCTTATACGACTCACTATCAAGCCCCAGTATTGAGGATTGAGATGAATTTAGAGTTGTCGGAACCATTACAAGAATATGCCAATAAACTCAAACAACAGATAGAGAATCAATTTGGCACTGAGATTCCTTCAGAACTTACACCTCTATTTCAAACTGAGCCTGCCGATCTAGCCTTACATTCAATTTGTCATCAGATTGGGATTGCCGTCCCTTTATTAGTACTGAGCGATCGCCAAGATCTGAATAGCTATTGTGAGACCGAGAAAAATCGAGTTAATACGTTAAAGACAATTGCCTATTTTTTTGATACGACCGATGGCGGTAATGGCACTTGCGAGGAATTATTTGATCGCTTTGAAGCGTTTGCTGTTCGGGCTGCTCAATTAGTTGAGGCTTGTAATTGTCAATATGGTTGTCCAAGATGTCTCACGGATGCGCGTTGTCCACAGGATAATCAAGCATTAAACAAAGCATTAGGTTTGTTCTTGCTCCAAGCTATTAGTGATGAACCAGAATTTTTTTAAATGATCGCTCAGTTGTCTGGTGCGATCGCTTATTTGAGGATAGATGCAGGATACGAATAATGGCTTTGTGCTTGATGAGGATATGTTTAAGTGTTTGAAACGAAACCCAAGGAAACGAGACAGCTTGAGGTTGCTGCTTAGATCTAAGGACTCTCCTCAGCAGGAATTGATAACTTGCAACTTGCTAAGCCTTAGCCTTAGTTTTGGGTTTTAGACTCACTTTTCCCGTAATTTGCTGCTAATTCGTAAACATTGCTTTTTTGTCACACTAAAACCCGAAAATCTCTGTTATATTCGCTGTATAACTTGATAGGTTCTTCTCGGTCATACCGACAAAGGTTAACTATGCAATCTTAATTGATGAACTTCAGCTAAGGTTAAATATGACTCAGACTGAACTTGCTAAGAAAATAGGTCAATAGGGGGTAGTAGTGCGATTTGATCTTAATTTGCGGGACAAGGTACGCAGTCAGTTTCGCGATATTGCTAAAGAGATGCAGGGGTGGCAAGTACGATCGCGCCTGCTAGATGATGAAATCGATCGCGCCCGATCGCAGATTTGTTTGTTTGGGCATACGACGATACGAGATCGCTTAAGCGTTGGTGGGGTGGATGGCAGTGGCGATTTTCCTTTGCTGAGTTACGCTGATTCGTTTGTATATCTGGCATTAGCACAGGCAACGGTGTATGAGGCAAATCGGATTACGGGTTTGTGGGAGCAGGGACCTGCGCCAGAGATTGTTTTTGAATCGGCATGGTTGCCAGAAAATAGTGAAGAAGCTCCAGAAGTGCTCGATCGCTTTCATGAGAGGCTTGCGGGGATGTCTTTGGTGGATGTGGTGGAGGCTTCGGACTATCGGATGCTAAAAGCGAAGGAGATCCGCAAGACATTGAGCGTACAGACTTTGCTGAATAATCTGGTGCGTCCCCATGCTAGTGATACGGGGAATTTGGCGATTCAGTTGCGATCGACGGCTGAACTGGGAGCAGCACTGAGGCTGATCCAGTCGGAGACTTGTCCTGACTATTTGTTGATGGACACGACTTTTTCGTTGCCTTTGTTGTCTTCGACTAGCTCTTTGTTTTACGAGCATGTGAAGCGCTTGTGTTGTGTTGAAGCGTTGCGACAGGGCAAGGGATTTTTTGCGTTGTCGAAGTCTCACGGTTTGCCAGGGATGGACTCTTTGGAGGAGTTGGCACGCGATCGCCGAGGGTTAGAGGGGAATCAAGTGGCGGAACATTGGTATTTGCGGATTCCTGAAGTTGGTCGTGAGGGATGGACATTATCGCTGTGTGAGGGGAGACGGTTGCCACCCGCAGGAGCAGTTTCGTATTTGGTGAGGTTTCATCGCTCGACTCCAGTATTGCGGCTAGATATGGACGTGAATTATTGGGAGAGGTTTGTGAAGGGTGGGACGGATGAGGAGACGATCGCGAGGGAACGGAGAATTTTTGAGGACTTGGACTATGCTTGCCATGACCAGAGGGTTTATGGCTATCCCTATCCGATTAAGGCGGCTCACGATCGCGCATCGTTAATGCAGTCGGAACGGGTGGCGATGCGGAAGCAGTTGATTGCTGAGGCAGTTTCGGCGGGAATGAGTCCGTCGCTATTTCGTGACCCTTCTTTAGCGACAGGACATCGGTAGGAGTAATTTACCGATCGCGATTCGCCGATCGCTAAGTAATGATGATGAGCAGGGGCAGGTGGGTTTGCGATCGCTGGCGGATGAGTTGGTGTTGAGGTTGGGGGATGGACGTTTGCCTTATTTGGAGAATGGGGTTCTGAGGACTAGCGATCGCTTGCCTTATGTGAATGTGGTGGTGGAGGAGGCTCCGAGTGTATTAAATCCGCAACGGATGAAGTTCGGCTCGGTGTTTCGCGATATTTCGCGACAAGGACGCAAGTTTGGGATTGGTTTGACGGTAGTTTTGCAGCAGGTTTCGGAAATCGATGCTGGGGTTTTGACACAAATTAATACGGAGTTGACTATGGCTTTGGGTAATGAACAGGAACGCAGGGAGGCAATTCGTAATGCTTCGGCGGATTTGTCGGGGTTTGAGAGGGAGTTGCAGGTGATGAGCAAGGGTCAAGCGTTGGTTTCGGCTTCTTATTAAGGATGTGCCTTTACTTGTGAAGATTACAGATTTTGATTTGCTTGTAAACTAGAGTAAATATATTTAAGTGAGGGACACTGAATTATGGTGACTTCTAATGTATCTGAGGAGCAAGAAATTGTAGTTCGCTTAGCGGCTAAGCTTTTGGAGGCATTGCCTAGTAATAATCTCAATGCGTGGATTAGCTCGGCGATCGTTGAAAAGCTCGAACGTGACGCATGGCTCAAGCAAAACTCGGCTGAGGCTAAGGCTATAAGCAGAATTGCTAATCCAATTCGAGAAGAGGATTGGGTAACGATTGGTACGCTCGATGAGGAGTTTGATATGGAGGAAATTGCAAGAAAGGTAAAGGAACGTGGCTACAACCGCAAAGTATCAATTACAGATAAATCCGTTGGTAATTAAGGTGGATTTGCTAGAATTGCCAGAAGATCTTCAAAGTGATTTCAATTCACTGATCAAACCTGCTTTGCAAGTTAATCCTGCTACGGGTGAGCCGTTTGATTGTCATAAGCTTAAAGGTGATTTGCAAGGACATCATGCCCTAGAAATTTTCTACGGAGGGGAAGCCTATCGATTGGTCTATCGGATCTATGAAAAGCCTGCGCCAAAACGGGTAAAAATATTGAGTTTTGGTTTGCATGATCCTGCTTATGAAAAGGCAAAACAACGAAAAGGTTGATATGGAGGTTTGAAATTAGCTTATTACTCAAGAGTACGAAAGGAAAGAAGTGAATAAAGTCTGTAGACGTATTAAATGTTGCCTGCGCGGAAACTGCTAAATGTGACTCATGATTGACCTGTCACAATGCCTGATTCGTCGTTATCTGGTCACATTTAAAGCTATTAATCCTATAAGCTGTTCTAACTAGTAGACAGTCAAAGGGTTATTGACGGATAGAGACGAAGCAATTTAATGCGAGCATCAGCAGTAGTAAATTGCCAGTTAACTTTACACGAGAGAGAATTCCKGCGATTTTCCCAA
>NZ_NDHW01000255.1 GCF_002251945.1 Pseudanabaena sp. SR411 | reverse complement strand
AGCAATTACTCACTGATGTTACGTGAAAAGAATTCTTGCTATGGCATAAGTCTGGGGCTTGCCCTGTGGCACAGCCCCTTGTATCTAGGAAGAAAAGTGTAGCAATGTAAGTTTTGCTTAGRACATAAAACCCAAAAGATGAGTGGCGGCGCTTCGCGCCGCCACTCATCTTTTGGGTTTTGATTTGTCCTAGCTATCTCTTGCGTTGCTATAAAACGTATTTTTAAATGTCGCTGTCAAGAAATTCAGAGATCCCAAAACAAGAAGCGACACGAAGTGTCGCTTCTTGTTTTGAGAATGCTAAACTGCGAATCATCGGTGTATTGCGCTACTCATGGGAATTATTACCAAACGTTCATCTAAAAAAGTTCGGGCTAACGAAATATTGATTCGCCTCAAGCGTCTTTATCCAGACGCAACCTGTTCACTTGATTACGAAACCCCAGTACAACTTTTGGTTGCCGTGATTCTCTCGGCTCAATGTACCGATGAGCGGGTGAATATGGTCACCCCAAAATTATTTGCCCGATATCCTGATGCGATCGCCTTAGCCAATGCCGATCTTGATGAACTGATGGAGTTAGTACATTCCACAGGTTTTTACCGCAATAAAGCTAAAAATATTAGAAGTGCCTGTGAAATGATCGTGCGAGACTTTAACGGGCAAGTACCAAATACGATGGAAAAACTGCTGAAGCTAGCGGGAGTGGCTCGTAAAACTGCCAATGTGGTTTTAGCCCATGCCTATGGGATCAATGCAGGCGTAACCGTTGACACCCACGTAAAGCGACTAACAAAAAGACTAGGACTAACCAAATTTGAAGAACCCGTTAAAGTCGAGCGAGATTTGATGGGGCTACTGCCCCAACGGGACTGGGAAAATTGGTCGATTAGGATTATTTATCATGGACGAGCCGTTTGTAATGCGCGTAAACCTGCTTGCGATCGCTGTGAACTAGCCGATTTATGTCCATCAGCGTCTGTAAAGTAAAAAATGGGCAAAGCCCATTTTTTACTAGAGGTTGTGAAGTTTTCTAAAGATCCGCACCCTTTATGCAGTGACATCCGCGCTTATTCCCTAAAATGAAGACAAATTTCTCCCTGCAATCTTTAACTTAATAAAGACTTATGACAGATTTTGTACAACCCTTCAAGAACGATCCCCAACTAGGGAATTTGTCTACCCCCATTAGCGATTCTGCGATCGTTAAAGCCTTCATCGGTAATCTGCCCGCTTACCGCGCAGGTTTATCTCCTAGCCGTCGTGGCTTAGAAGTCGGTATGGCTCATGGTTACTTCATCTATGGACCTTTTGCCTTGCTTGGTCCTCTAAGAAATACCGAATTGGGTAGCCTTTCTGGCTTATTGGCAACCTTAGCCTTTGTAATGATTTTGACCGCTGGTATGTCTTTACATGGTCAGCACGTCACTAAGCTCCAATCTAGTACTCCACTTGAGGCTCCTGCCGATCTTGGTACTCCTTCTGGCTGGAGCGAATTTGCTAGCAGCTTCTTGGTTGGTGGTGCTGGCGGTGCTGCATTTGCATACTTCCTCAACTATCTAGAACCAATGCAAAAATTCCTTGGTTTACTTTGGTCTTAAGCTCATTGCTAGTATAGCTAACGCAAATACTAAGCTACGAGAATTTTAACCAAATCAAGTACCCAAAAACTTTATATCTTATTCAAGGAAAACCACGACCATGACTGGATACTACGCACATTATTACGTTTCTTTTATTTTCGTACCTCTTGCTGGTGTGATTCTGCCAATCCTCACTATGGGTTTGCTTTTCAACTACGTTGAAAACTAATTTGTAAACTTGGAAATAAGGCTCTTAGTAGTCGTATTTCTTAAAAATCGCTCTTCGTATCTTATTTTTATCACATTTTCAAAAGCAGGAAAGGCGATCGCTACAATGTAGCGATCGCCTTTCCTGCTTTTTGCAGACGCTAAGATAAAGCCATTATCTTTATTTTTATGGCTATGTCATTTTTAAAATCATCAATATTTGTGCGCTTGGCGATCGCCCTAGTAATCGCGATCACCTTTTTACTGACACTTCCCGTTAATGCTCAGGCTGAAACCCTATCATTCAGCCACGCCCAGTTAAAAAACAGAGACTTTTCAGGCCGAGATCTGATCGGTTCAGGCTTTGCTAATGCCAACATGGAAGGAGCCAACTTTGAAAATGCCGATGTACGCGGAGCAGTATTTAGCGCCTCAATTTTACGAAGAGCAAATCTTAAAGGGGCAAATTTTTCTGGTGGGCTACTTGATCAAGCGGACTTTGCTAAAGCCGATCTCAGTGATGCGTTGCTAGTCGAAACAATCTTATTACGCAGCACCTTTGATTTTGTAAATATTGATGGGGCAGATTTCACTGACGCAATCATGGATGGTGGACAGCGCAAATGGCTATGCACCAAAGCAAAAGGCAAAAATTCAAAAACAGGTGTAGATACTAGAGAATCTTTAGAGTGCGACTAAATATTTATGTGGAAGAGAGTTGCAACACTGATTGCTCTTGGGAAATCTAGTTATGGATTCATGCTGAGGCTCATACTCAAGTGGAAATTCCTCTGTATATTTCTGCTAGTACTTTTAACTGTAATACTTATACATTTGGGATGGAAAAAGTGGTTATTGTCTGTACCTCAGCCATTACCACAAGTGTCAACCATAAATGTGGGGCAAACTGACAGTCTTCAGCTTGGAAGTTATTATGAAGTTTCCATTCCACCAACTGGAAAGGATAAATATATCTCAGCTAATTACCGACTCTGGCTCCCCAATGGAGTCCCAACTATTCGTGGTCTGATTATAAAGCAGCATGGATGTGGTGGCGATCCCACAACAGCGATCGGGCTTACCTATGCTAATGATCTTCAATGGCAAGCCTTAGCACTAAAGTACCAATTTGCACTTCTGGGAACTAAACTCCCAACTGGGGATCAGTCAACTGACGTTCCTAATGGTTATCAAGCCTGTGATGACTGGGCTGTTATTGATCGTGGGTCAGAAGTTGCTTTGCTCAAAGCCCTTAGTGAACTAGGCAAAAAAAGCGATCATCCTGAGTTAAACAAATTACCTTGGATACTTTGGGGATACTCTGGTGGAGCAGATTGGGCAGTCCAGATGTTACAAAAATATCCTGAGCGTACTATTGCCGTAGTTGCAATGCGCGGCGGCGGCGTTGTAGTTGAAGGTGTCAGTATATTTCCAGAATTTAATTCCAAGATATTGGAAGTGCCTGTTCTCTTTGCTGCGGGAGGAAAAGATGCATATGCTGAAGAGACTCTCTATTTACCAAAAAAAATCTTTGCTCGTTACAGGAAGGCTGGTGCGCCTTGGACTTTTGCCATAGAGGCTAACGCTGGACATGACGCTGCTGAAACAAGGCAACTCGCAATCCCTTATTTAGATGCAATTCTCAGCGCCCGCCTAAATGAAAATAAAACAGAAAACGATCCACAGCTTCGCTTAATTGATCAAGCGCAAGGCTGGTTAGGCAACCTTACTAGTCATGAGGTAGCGCCAGTTAGTCAGTTCAATGGTGAGGCTCTAGCAGATGTATGGCTACCCAATGAAGAAATTGCACGTAAATGGCAAGAATATAGTACGAATCCAGCTTTTTGGAATCAAGTGAGATACAAATTCTGCTCAAATAAAAATTTGGTCACTTTGTTAGGTGCGCCCCAATTAATCGATAGTTGCTATCCAAATAAAATTACCCCAACGCAGAAACCGAATGCACCTATTGATGTACGTATTACAAAAATCACAGCCAATGAAGTCGTCCTGTCTTGGGGCTTCTCACCCACACTCGAAAATGGATTGCCGCAATTTCGGATTTATCGCGATAATTCTCTAATTGCAACCCTTCAAGGGCAGGAATATAGTGGGGACGATACGCCATCACCGACTCAAGTTGTGCTGGAGTTTCGAGATCAAGAGGCTAATGCTAAGGCTGTTTATAATGTGTCAGCATTCAATGCTATTGGTGAAAGCATGTCTCACTCTCTGTCTAATTAGTGCATAAAAAAACGCCCAATTGGGCATTTTTTTATGCACTAATTAGAATTATCTTGCCTTTATGTAAGCTTACTAACTAAAAGTGCGATCGCTACTAAAAGTCCACCTGTGAGATAAAAGAATTTGACCACATGCAACTCATGCCAGCCACTTAACTCTAAGTGATGGTGAAAAGGAGCCATTTTGAAAAGACGTTTGCCCATGCCAGTCTCGTCTTTGGTTGCCTTGTAGTAGGAAACCTGTGCAATCACCGAAATTGATTCCCAGATAAAGATTGCACCAATAATTAGAAAAGCCCAGAGCAAGTTACCGAGGATTGCCGTCGAGGCAAGCGCTCCACCTAACGCAAGTGATCCCGTATCTCCCATGAATACCCTTGCAGGATAACGGTTATGCCAGAGAAAACCTAGATAGCTACCACTGAGGCACATACAGAAAATAGAAAGTTCTTTGTTTTGAGGAAAAAGTAATAAACCCATCCCAAACAAAGCGATCGCCCCAGTGCCACCAGCTAAGCCATCTAAGCCATCGGTGAGATTGGTCGCATTGCTACTGCCAAGAAAGACAAACAGAGCTAGAGGGAAGAATAACAAGCCAAGGGGAATTACAAAATGCAAAGGCAAATCAATCGTAGCGATCGCCTGCCAGTTTTGGGTTAAACCTAGCCAAGTACAAAAACAAGCCGCGAAAAATGTTTGGAGTAAAAGTTTGGCTCGTGGAGATAAGCCTTTATTAGAGTGGCGGCGCAGAATTTTCCAATCATCTAGCCAACCGATAAAAGCAAAGGAAAGTGTCAGCAAACTACAAGCTATGACTTTGTCGTTAAACCCAGACCATACCAACGCCAATAAAATTCCGACAGGTATAATGAATATCCCCCCCATTGTCGGCGTACCTTGTTTTTTGAGGTGAGCTTGTGGTCCATCTTCACGGATGATTTGACCAGCCTTGAGACGACGCAACGCGGGTACAGCAAAAGTTCCTAACGCTGCTACGCCAGCACCCCCAAATGTGAATGGTAGCAACAGACTTGAACTTATATTAGGATTCAAGAAAAGATCGACACCAACAATTAAACTTATTAAACCGATTGCTAAACCAAGTGCTAGGCTACTTCCTGTCGGAAATTTTGCTTTCCTAACTCTCACACCAGTATCAACCATTGCCGCTCCTCACACCCACAGTAACCATCACACTTTTTTTAGATCGAACTTTAGATCAGCAGCTTTTTTACGGCTTTGTAACAGATGATTAAATATCACCTGAATATACGCTCTTAGATACCAAATAATGACCGCATTTGTCTACAGTGCAACCATTGAATTTTGATAATTCTTGAATCCTTGAACTCAATTTTTGTAAATAGCCCTTTAATTTTAAGTTTATTAAATTGCCGATGACGAGTAAGAATTCTCGACAGATTGCTTTAGAAGCACTACGTTTGATTCAAAGACGCAATGCCTATGCTGATGTAGCGCTTGACTGTACGCTGTCGCGAGCGCGTCAGGATAACATTAATCTCCCAGAAAGCGATCGCCGTCTGATTACGGAATTAGTGTATGGATGTACGCGCCGCCAAAAAACCCTGCAAGCGGTTTTGCAAAACTTCTCACAAAAACCAACCACAAAATTACCACCAGACTTATTAATAATCTTACACATTGGTATCTACCAACTATGTTTTCTCGATCGCATCAAGCCATCAGCGATCGTTCATACCACGGTGGAATTGGTTAAAGAAAATAATTTAAAAGGCTTATCAGGATTTACAAACGGGGTAATGCGTTCCATACTCAGAGCCAAGGAGAAGGAAGATATTCTTACCAATATTACCGATCCCGCCAGTTTTTATAGCTATCCTGAATGGCTGATCGAATTATGGCAACAAGAATTTGGTCAAGAAGCGATCGCAAATATTTGTAATTGGTTTAACCAAACGCCCCATCTTGATTTACGGGTAAATCTTCTATATGCGACAAGGGATCAAGTCCTAGCTGCTTTTGCTGAATCTGAAATCAATGCTGAGCCGATTCCCTATTTGCCCGATGGTATCCGTGTGGCGCAGGGATCAGGGGATGTGAGCCAATTACCCAAGTTTAAAGAGGGTTGGTGGTCAGTGCAAGACGCGAGCGCTCAGTTAGTTACTTATTTATTAGATCCACAACCTAATGAGATCATTATTGATGCCTGTGCTGCCCCCGGAGGTAAAACTACGCATATTAGCGATCGCCTAAAAAACACGGGTAAAGTTTATGCCCTAGATCGTCTGGCAAGTCGTCTTAAAAAGATTGATCAAAATACGGCCCGTCTGGGGATCACGAATGTGCAAACCATTGAGATTGATGCTCGTGAATTTGGAGAAATGCCAGAAGGTAAATGCGATCGCGTTTTATTAGATGTGCCTTGCTCTGGCTTAGGAACGTTACATCGTCATGCCGATGCTCGCTGGCGACAAACTCCCGAAGAACCCTATAAATTAGCTAAAACTCAATCTGAAATTCTCGAACGCGCCACACAATGGGTTAAACCCGAAGGTGTAATTGTTTACAGTACTTGCACGATTCATCCTGCTGAAAACGAAGAAGTTATTGAACGGTTTTTAGTCAACCATCCCGATTGGCAAATTGTGCCACCAAGTATTGATAATCCTGCGGCTCATTTTGCAAGCGATCGCGGCTGGGTGAAAGTCTTGCCCCATGAGCATGATATGGATGGCTTTTTTATGGTTAAACTCCAAAAAACATAAGAGTTATACGATAGTAGGCTTCGTAAACTCTCGTATAAAAAATATTTGCTAACACTTTCTATATCTAGCTTAAGTACGCTATAATTGCAAACCTATGCCTATAGGTTTTACTAAAAATATTAACAACACAAATAGGCATAGGATGTAAACCGCAACAAGCTGTAACGGCTACTGCTCTTACATTTCTGGGAGGAAACCAGATAAATTCAAAACAGGAACAAGGAAAAATTTAGTTATGATCAATCGGGCCAAAACTGCCACAACCACCAATGTCGGCTTCACACATGAAGATTTCGCGAAGCTTTTAGATAAATACGATTATCACTTCAGCCCTGGCGACATTGTTGCGGGTACAGTATTTAGCATTGAGCCTAGGGGCGCACTTATTGACATTGGCGCAAAGACAGCAGCCTATATCCCGATTCAGGAAATGTCGATCAATCGTGTTGATCAACCTGAAGAAGTATTACAAAACAATGAAACCCGTGAGTTTTTCATTCTCGCTGACGAAAACGAAGAAGGTCAGTTAACCCTTTCGATTCGTCGCATTGAGTACATGAGAGCATGGGAACGTGTACGCCAGTTGCAAGCAGAAGACGCAACCGTGCGATCACTCATTTTCGCAACCAACCGTGGTGGTGCTCTGGTCAGAATTGAAGGACTACGCGGATTTATCCCTGGTTCACACATCAGCACTCGTAAGCCTAAGGAAGAACTAGTTGGAGAAGAGTTGCCACTCAAGTTCTTAGAAGTGGATGAAGATCGCAACCGTCTTGTTCTCAGTCATCGTCGCGCCCTTGTTGAGCGTAAGATGAACAAGCTCGAAGTTGGCGAAGTCGTGATTGGTGTAGTACGTGGTATTAAGCCTTACGGTGCATTTATCGACATCGGAGGTGTCAGTGGCTTGTTGCACATTTCCGAAATCTCCCACGAACATATCGAAACTCCTCACAACGTCTTCAATGTCAATGACGAAGTGAAGGTGATGATCATCGACCTCGATGCCGAACGTGGACGTATTTCGCTTTCGACCAAGCAACTCGAAGCTGAACCTGGTGATATGGTCAAAGATCCCCAACTGGTTTACGCTAAGGCAGAAGAAATGGCTGCGAAGTATCGCGAACAACTAAATGCACCTCCTGCGGTGATGGAAATTCCTGTTGCAGCAGTTGAAGAGGAAGAGTATGAAGTTCCTGATGCAATGGAAGAACCTGAAATTCCTGAAGAAGTTGTAGCTGAAGCAGTAGAAGAAACTGAAACTGAAGCTGAAGCTTAGGGTTCTACGATTTAATAGAAACCCAAATTTTTTGTGGCGCGGCGAAGCCGCACCATAAAAAACGGGGTTCTCACTTAAACTTGGAAAAAAGTTAATATTTTCTATAAAACAAGGTGAGATAGTCTCGCCTTGTTTTATTTTTGAGTTGATTGCAGGTTACATACAGTTTGAAAAAGCGTTTAGATGTTTTATTGGTTGACTTAGAGCTTGCTCCATCGCGGGAGCAGGCTCAAAAGTTTATTCGAGCTGGCTGGGTGCAGGTCAATCAGCAGGTGATTGATAAGGTTGGCACTGAGGTTAAGGATGATGCGGTGATTTTAGTGAAACAACGATCGCCTTTTGTGTCCCGTGGTGGTGAGAAATTGGCAGGGGCGCTTGCTAAATTTGCAGTGAATTTGGGTGATCGCACTTGTTTTGATGGTGGGATCTCGACGGGTGGTTTTACCGACTGTATGCTGAAGCAGGGGGCAGCAAAAGTATATGGGATTGATGTGGGCTATGGTCAGGTAGCTTGGGAAATTCGCAGTGATGAACGGGTTGTATTACGAGAACGGACTAATCTCAGACATCTCACGGCTGAGGATTTATATACACCTGAAGATATCGTTCCTGATTTTGCGGTGTTGGATTTATCGTTTATTTCACTGACCAAAATTTTGCCTTCGCTATGGAATTTATTGCGATCTCCTCGCGAGACATTATTACTAGTCAAGCCGCAATTTGAAGCGGGTAAGGGACAAGTGGGCAAAAACGGGATTGTACGCGAACCAAAAGTTAGGGCGGAAGCGATCGCCAATGTTTTAACAACTGCTCAAGGTTTAGGTTGGCAATTTCAAGGTTTAACGCCTTCACCAATTCAAGGTCGGACTGGTAATTACGAATATTGGCTATGGCTAAGTGAGCAACCTTCAGAAATAGTTACGCCTAGTTTTGAGGAGATTTTGTCAATGGCTCATGGCAATTAAATTTCTTATTATTTCAATCTTATAAATTGCGGCAAAATAACAAAATTAAATCTATATAACCTATAGCTTTCAGACATGAAAACCTATCAGCCCAGCAATATTGCTCCATCGCAAGGAGTTACGATATTAGCTATCTCTTCTTTAGTTTCAGGTGCGGCAATCGGTGGAGCAACTGCATTTATCAGTAAATTTATTTACTTTATTGTTTTATTCCCAATCGGAATGGGATTTGCAACTGGTGCTGCAATGGGATTTGCAGTCAAAAAAGGGAAAATTCGGAATCCGATTACCGCTCTCGGTTTAGGTGTTTTAGGTGGACTGGTTACCTATGGTTCGCTGATGTACGGACAGTACATTAATTTTCAACAGGAAGTTGAAACCACCATGGCGCGTGAATATAATGTCACCGATAAGAATCAAGCAAAAGAGCAAATCAATAGTTTTTTGCAACAGGAAACTGGTTCTTCGGGATTTGTTGGCTTTTTAAAAATGTCAGCCAAAGAAGGAATTACCATTAGTAGAAGAGGTAGTTCCTTCCAGATCAAGGATAATTTTGCTTATTTACTCTGGCTGCTCGAGTTGGGAATTGTTGGTTTCTTAGCAGCTTCCATTCCTTTTAAATCTGCAAACGAACCATTCAACGAAGAAGCTAACGAATGGTATGGAGAGAAACAATGGGTTGGCAGTGCAACAGAGGAATCTAAGGATGAACTCATGCGTCTCTTAAATATGGATGATATGGCAGGAGCCTCTGCATTATTATCTAGTCAGACTGATTTACCGACTCCTCGTATTGATGTTTATTCCCAATCCTGTGCTGGTGTTCCTTTTAGTGATTCTGTAATTACAGTTAGCTATGTCTCCACTAATGCGAAGAAACAAAATGAATTTAAAGATCTGTTGACAGGATTAGTCTCAGAATCTCAGCGATCGCTTCTTGTCCCTCAAGTAGTTACAGCAACCTCTGAATCTACCCCAGAAGCCTAAATTTATTGGTTAGACAAACACACAACGGCTAGCCGTTGTGTGTTTTGGTTAGAACGTAGGAATCGGGAAAGTAGCACCTTGCAGATAAGCGTCAAAATGTTGTTTGAAATATTGCCATGATGTCATTTCTTCCCCTTCAGTTTTTTCAGCTGGCGCATCTCTAAACAGAGGGAGACGGGTTTCAATTTCTTTTTTGAGAATGAGTGGTAGCTCATTAAAATCTTTAACCTTTTTACCAGAGGCGCTATAAATCAGATTCCCCTCACGCTGTCCCATTTTCATCCAAGGTAACCATGGCCCCACACGATTCCATGACATGACTAATTTGGATACCGTTGTGGTTGTGGGATCTTCGAGATCGGCGATGGGAACAGAGAGTTTAAATAACTCGACGGCATTGTACATCGGGCGATCGCAATATTCGGCAAATTTAGGATCGTCAGCAAGGGGATTGGGATACTGAGCAAATAAGTCGAAAATGAAAGTTGCGGTATCACCTTCCACCTCGGCGGGAATATTGTGGCGAAATATACCTTGAATCGGACTATGGGCGACATGTACCACGGATAACATTTCCCCCGTCCAAGGATTTTGCCAATGGCGAATTATCTCTCTAGTCTCAGGATCAAGATATAGAATCACTTCGCGCGAGGTGAAGTCCCATGATCCATCACCATTGTCTATACATCGCGCCACATTCATTCCAATGATTTGGAACAACTTACGCTTTGGCTCATTGGGCATAAAGGAATATAAATAACCACTCCAAGCCAAAAAAGATGGTGTGCCATTAGTTGAACATCTGGTTTTAGCAAACTGCGTAGCCGAAAATTCTTTCGTTTCTGCAAACATTGATTTTCTCGCTATTTTAGGTTTTGATCGCTTATCGCTAGCTTCAGTGTACAAAATTTATGCAAAGTAAAAACTATATAAGCAAACCTCTTTACTAGGAAAAGACAAAATGCTGTTTAATTACATCAAATTTGGTGCATTCTCGATAGTTAACATGGTCAACAAAAAATAGTGTGAGGCGGCGCTTCGCGCCGCCTCACACTATTTTTTTTAGCTATAAGGTAAAGAAGCAGCATCCTAACTCATTGTCCAGCGAGTTGTAATTTGATTATCATCTGCCAAAGATGACTTGCCTCAAGAATCAATGTGGCAGCCCATACAAAAATACTAATACCAGCCGCTGCGGCGGCAATATCTTTAATAATACCAATGCGCCGATCCTCTTGTGGTTGCACAAAATCACACAAAATTTCGATCGCACTATTAAGTAACTCTGCCACTAACATCATTCCTGTTGCCAGCAAAATCAAAGTAACATCAATCCATTGCTGAAGAATAAATGTCAAAATGAAGAGTGGTACTGATAAAGCAAGCTTGTAAGCGACACTAAAATCAGATACGGCAAAATGAAGCCCCGAAAATATGATTTTTAACTTCCTTATGGGATCATATTTAGATTTTGGCAGTTTAGGCATACATTCATAGACAAGGGATCTAGAGACAGTCACCCATATCTTAATCTTTAATGATAGTTAAAGACGAAATGCTGTTTAATCACATCAAGTTTGGTACATTCCCAATAATCAACATGGGAAATAATTAATTCCCGATCGCCTTCTCCATTGCCCAAAGTATCTGTAAATTTATCTACAGTCAGATCACTCCAACCTGTAACACTAATCCGAGGTTTCCAAGGTAAAGGCGCATCCCAACTCATCGTCCAGTTAGCCTTGACGAGATTTTCGGCACGGGAAATATCATGGAGTTCTAGTTTGAGATTTTTAAACCAAAAGGTGATGAAGCCAATCATCTTTTGATATTGCTTGATACCACGAAAGTTATAGACAGGATCTTTAAAATAGACATCTTCGCTATAGATGCTATAGGTTTGCGCTTCAGGGAATTTTGCGTAATCTGCCTTAATGATGTCGAGAATATTGGTCATTTTGCGATCGCCTCTGGGAGAATCATTGGGGGACTCAGGAGAAATCATAGCCCTGACCTTTGATGATAACCTTGAGACTGTTGACTTGTGGAGAATCTTATGTGGGCTAATGCGATCGCTGCCTATCTACATTATTTGAGCCTAGGGCTTATTTTTGCAGCCCTATCTACAGAACTATTTACGCTAAAGCAAGACCTAACCAATCGTGATGGATGGCGAATTCTAATTGCCGATACTATTTATGGAATCGCAGGAATTATGGTCTTAGTAACGGGGATTTTAAGATATTTATATTTTGAAAAAGGCGCAGATTACTATTCCCATCAACCAGTTTTCTGGATGAAAATATCTGTATTTATTGCGGTTGGCTTATTGTCTCTATATCCCACAGTCTCATTCTTGATGTGGATTAAAAACCTTCGTGCGGAAAAGCCTCCAGAGGTAAGTCCAGAGAAAGTCAAAACCTTAAGAACAATCATTCACATCGAGCTTGTGGGATTTAGTCTCATTCCTCTCCTCGCTTCCATGATGGCAAGAGGCATCACGTTAGGCTTATAAAAAACAAAGGGGACGCTAAACGTCCCCTTTGTTTATGAAAGGGCATCCCGTAACATCGCTAACTTTTCAGGCAAAATGCGATAGTAAATCCAAGTTCCACGCCGATCTTTAGTAAGTAAACCTGCCTCATAGAGAACTTTGAGATGATGGCTGACTGTTGGTTGCGCTAAACCGAGGGTTTCTACAAGTTCACAGGCACATACTTCTTGACTAGGCTGAGCCGCAATTAAGCTCAAAATTTGTAACCGTGCAGATTCCCCCAAGACACGAAATATCGTGGCTAAATAGCTTGCTTCGTCCAAGGTCAGACGACCTTCCAGCAGTGGCGGACAACAGGTAATCGATTGATGTGAATTCATAAATCTATACTGCCATAAATGCAAATTAGATACTTAGTATTGATTATCATGAATATTGATGTTAACCAATGTTAGGTAAATTAATCATGGCACATATATAGCCGATTAAACGACCCTCTATCCTAGAGCAATTTTTGTGCAACGCTGGCAAAAGTCCGTTACGAATAATTAGGCAATGTCTTCCGTAATGACAAAATTTTGACGCTCTCTCTATTTCAGAGTTGGATGAAGTTCCCATTTTAATTAGCCTCGTCAATCTATCTTTTTGGTTCAAGCGAAATTATTTTGATACTCATGATACTCAAAGATAGAACTAAGTAAACTTACGCGATCGCGCCTAATCCCAACTTCTAGAAATAGTCCCAATATTGCATTGAGACTCGCTTGTTGATACACACTTGGCATTAGACAAACAATTAGCTTTTTCAATGTGCAGAAGAACCATTGATCGCATCGCATCCTATTTGTTACTTGTACTAGTTAACCCTTGTAACCCCGCAAAGCTTTATAATATTACAGACACTTAGTAAGAATTGCCTATATCCCACGGGGCAAGCACTGCCAAGCAATGCAAGGAGAATTTGAGTAGCCGTATGACTGATACCTTAGAAGATCGGATTATTCCAACAGACCTGCGCGGCGAAATGTCGCGATCGTATCTGGAATATGCCATGAGCGTGATCGTTGGTCGCGCCTTGCCCGATGCCCGTGATGGACTCAAGCCTGTACATCGTCGCATTCTCTACGCTATGCACGAGTTGGGCATGACCGCCGATCGCCCGTTTCGGAAATGCGCCCGTGTGGTCGGTGACGTAATCGGTAAATATCACCCCCACGGTGACACCGCCGTGTATGAAGCACTGGTACGAATGGCGCAGGACTTTTCGATGCGCGATCGCATGGTCGATGGTCACGGTAACTTTGGATCAGTCGATAACGATCCCGCCGCCGCGATGCGATATACCGAATGTCGGCTCACCCGCATTTCCCAATTCGGTCTAATTCAGGATATCGAGCGCGATACGGTTAACTTTGGTGACAACTATGATGGCTCACAACAGGAGCCGCTAGTATTACCTGCCAGAATTCCCCAATTATTGCTAAATGGTTCCTCAGGCATCGCTGTAGGGATGGCGACCAATATTCCGCCGCACAACTTGGGCGAATTAGTGGATGGTTTAGTGGCTCTAATTGCCGATCCGAATCTCACAGATTTGGAATTGATGCGATATATTCCAGGTCCCGACTTCCCAACAGGCGCTTTGATCTTAGGAACCGATGGCGCTCGCGAAACCTATACAACTGGGCGCGGCTCCGTGACCATGCGGGCAGTAGCTAGCTTTGAGACGATTTCCGCTTCTGGGCGGCAAGATCGCGAGGCGATTATCATCACCGAAATGCCTTACCAAACCAACAAGGCAGCGCTAATCGAACGCATTGCGGAAATGGTCAATGAGAAGAAGATTGATGGCATTTCTGATATTCGCGATGAAAGCGATCGCGATGGTATGCGTTTAGTCATCGAATTAAAACGCGATGCTTATCCGAAAGTAGTTCTGAATAATCTTTATAAATCCACGCCTCTGCAATCGAACTTCAGTTGCAATATGTTAGCACTGGTAGATGGCGAACCGATTACCCTGACGCTGCGTCATGCCTTGCAAGTATTCCTAGATTTCCGTTACGAAGTGATTACGCGCCGTACTCAGTACGAACTACGTAAAGCCGAAGAACGTGATCATCTATTACAAGGGCTATTAATTGCTCTGAATCATTTGGATGCAGTCATCGCCCTGATTCGTGGAGCCGATGATAGTAGTTCTGCGAAGTTGGGCTTGATTGAGAACTATGGATTATCGGAAGCTCAAGCCGATGCAATTCTGCAAATGCAATTGCGCCGCTTGACTGCTCAGGATGCCGATAAGATCCATGATGAGCATAATCAGTTAGTTGAGAAGATTGCCGATCTCCAACATATTCTCGCAAATCGCGATCGCATTCTCACGATTACCCGTGAAGAATTGGAAGCAATCAAACTCGAATTTACGACACCTCGCCGCTCTCGCATCCTGCCTAATGAGGGTGATATCGATACGGCGGATTTGATTGCCAATCGCGAAACGATTGTGATGGTGACCGAGCAAGGCTATGTGAAACGAATGCCTGTGGATACTTTCACCGCTCAACATCGTGCTACACGCGGCAAAGCTAGCGCCAACGTCAAGGATGATGATGCGATCGCCCATTTCTTCGCTTGTCGCAGTCATGACAAAGTTCTCTTCTTTACCGATCGCGGTAAGGTCTATGGAGTCAAGGCTTACGAAGTTCCCGAATCAGGTCGAGCCGCCCGTGGTACGGCGGTAGTGCAGTTATTACCGATCGCTGCTGACGAAAAAATTACCACAGTATTACCCATCAGTGAGTTTAGCGAAGATGAATATCTAGTTATGCTTACGGCTGGCGGCTATATCAAAAAAACGAAGTTACCAGCTTTTGCGAACATTCGTTCCAATGGTCTAATTGCGATCGCCTTAGAAGAAGGTGATTTGCTGCGTTGGGTCAGACGAGCTAAAGCCGATAACACAATCATTGTCGGCTCACGCCAAGGCATGTCAATTCGCTTCCGTACTGACCATGAGCAGTTGCGCCCGATGGGTCGTGATACTCGCGGCGTGCGATCGATGCGTTTGACGGGTGATGATGAAATCGTGAGTATGGATATTCTCCCCGCAGGGCTTGCCGAAATCGAGGAAGTTGAAGGCTCTGAAGAAGAGATTGATTTGACTGTAACTGTCAATGAAGAAGAGAATCTAGAAGGGGAGACGACCGAGGCTGAGAATGAAAAAGCTCAAGGACCTTGGGTGCTAGTCGTCACTAGAGGCGGCTACGGTAAGCGGGTTCCTGTCAACCAGTTCCGTATTCAAAAACGAGCAGGTAAAGGTTTGCGCGTGACCAAATTCAAATCTGGACAAGATCAACTTGCTTCGCTTTGTTTAGTCGATGAGAATAACGAGTTAATGATCGTCACTAGTCGCGGTATCGTCATGCGTCAAAGTACCGATGCGATCGCCTGTCAATCCCGCACGGCAAGAGGTGTACGTCTACAAAGGCTTGATGCTTCCGATGCGATCGTTGGTGCAACTCTAGTTCCTCCTGCTTTGGAAGAAGAGATTGAAGAAGCAGAAATTCTCAGTGGTGATGTAGCGTTAACTGCTACTGAAACTAATGTTGAGGAATTAGCAATTGAAACAGCAGAAATCGCGGAATTAGATGACGAGGACGATACTTCTGTGAATTAAAAAACAAGAAATGAGTGGCGACGCTTTGCGATGCAACTCATTTCTTGTTTCCTTAATTAAAAAAGAGACTCGCAATGCGAGTCTCTTTTTTATACATGTAAATCGGGTGGTGCAAAATCAAAGGGCAGTTCGTTGTTAATCGCTAGAATCTGTTTTGCCTCGTAAGTATTTACTTCACTGATATAAGGCACAAGAATTTGCTTAAGCCGATCACGATAAAAGCGGTGCAAACTGTAATTGGGTGTGGCAGGAAATCCGCGCCGTTTTTTGTGCTGACCACCAGCCCCAGGGTCAAAGCGCTTAATTCCTTGAGCGATCGCCCATTCGATCGGTTTGTAATAACAAGCATTAAAGTGCAAACAATCAATTTCCTGCACGCATCCCCAATAACGCCCAAATAACTGATCATCCTTACGAATACAAAAAGACATCCCGACAGGTTTGGGATAATCGTCGATCTCACCTGCTACAAACACAAGGCGATCGCGAAAACTATGGGCGAGATTTTCAAAAAACTTGCGATTCAAATACTTGCTGCCTCCCCAAAACTTATTGCAATGATCGTTATATAGCTCATACATATAGCCATAGAAATAATGCGGAATCTCTTCACCCGTATAGACTCGCATCGTAATCCCTGTGCTTTCGACTGACTTGCGTTCCCGCTTAATATTGCGGCGCTGATTCGCATTAAAATTTTTGAGGTAATCATCAAAATCCGTAAACTCTTGATTTTCCCAAACGTAACTATGGTGCATCCAAGTTGTAAAGCCCCGCGACTCTAGCTCATGCTTCCAACTAGGATCGACATATAAAAAATTACAGCCCGACATTTGATGCTTGTCGCAAAGGCGATCGATCTCCGCAAGCATTAGGTCATAGATTTTTGATAATTCATTGGGATTGTCGATCAAATCAGGATGCACCAAAAAGCGATAACCCACCGCAGGCGTAAACGGAGCCATCCCCAATAATTTCGGATAATACTCAATCCCCAACCGATAGGACAAGTCTGCCCATTGATGGTCAAATACAAACTCGCCTTGGCTGTGCCCCTTCAAATACAAAGGAGCCGCCGCCACCAATACATCCCCCTGCCAGACTAATAAATGACTAGGTAGCCATCCCTGCTGCGCGATCGCACAACCTGAAGTCTCTAGATTCGAGAGCCACTCCCATTCAAAAAAAGGAGTCACCAAAGGTTTTGCGAGAATATTCCATGCCTCAGCCTTGACCTTATTAACCGTATCCACCCAAGTCGTCGTATAACGGGAAGCTTGTTGCAGCATAGTGAAAGTCTTGGCAGTATTTAAGTAAATTGCTTAGTATACATAGCTTAACAAAAGCAAACCCCAAAGTCAGAACTACGACTCAGTAATCTTCTTGAGTTTTTGATTTTAAAGAGTCAAGAAACTTGTGAATTTATGTAAACAAATGATGCTGTATAACACTATCTGCGTTAATGTATATACATGGCACAAGAGGCAAGGCAACTCAATCCAAACGCAAACCTAGTTTAAATGTTGAAAATAACTTTTCAATGTTAAGGAGGAGCTAAAAGAAAGAGTTAAAAGTCAAAATCGGATTGGCGCTTTGCTGCTCCCCACGATTCTTTCGATCTTTACGGGGCAGTGCTTATTCTAAAGATCGGTGTAGTTTTGGTAACTTCGATAGCCTGCATTGTTATTGGGGTCTCTTAAATTTCTAATCAATGTTTACTTAGGTTTTGACCTAGCATGAAAACGAAATGAGACAAACTTATGTAGTTAAAAAGATAAGGGCTACAACGTACAGTTAATCAATACCCACACGTTCCAGTAAACCTCTAGTAGAAACCTTAATTGAATTACTTAAAGACATGAGTCTAGCAGCCTTCTGCTAGACTCATTCAGTTTTTGGAGATAAAAGCAAAGGCGATCGCTTCGCACCTACCTTTGCTTTTAAGTAGCTGGGCGCAATTAAGTATAAAACCTCAAAACCTGTGGCGCACGCTTCGCGTGCGCCACAGGTTTTGGCTCTGGGTTTAATTACGCTCAGCTACTTAATGATCCCTTTTTCGGTAAAATAAACAACAATTCATTATTTTTACAATCCTAACTTAGGGGTAAACGAGCCTTGCCTAAAATCGTTATTGCTGGCAACTGGAAAATGTATAAAACCCAGTCCGAAGCCAAAGCCTTTTTTTCAGAATTTCCAAACCATCTTAAAGACACCGCATCTCAGGCGGCGATCACCGATCAGCAAATCCTCATTTGCGTCCCCTATACCAATCTTGCGCTCCTACAAACAGTCGTGCCAGCGATCTGTCCAAACCTGAATATTGGCGCTCAAAATGTCCATTGGGCAGAAAATGGCGCATTTACAGGTGAAATTTCTGCACCGATGCTAGTTGAACTAGGAATTAAATATGTAATCATCGGACATAGTGAGCGTCGTCAGTTCTTTGGGGAAACCGATGAAACTGTGAACAAGCGACTAAAAGCTGCACAGGCTCACGGACTAACCCCCATTCTCTGTGTGGGTGAAAGCAAGCAACAACGTGACGCAAACGAAACCGAATCTTGGATCTTTTCGCAACTAGCAGCCGATCTCGTTGAGGTTGATCAAAATAATTTGATCATCGCTTACGAGCCAATTTGGGCGATCGGTACTGGAGACACCTGTGCCTCTAGCGAAGCAAATCGTGTGATTGGACTAATTCGTGGTAAGCTAGCGAACCGTGACATCACAATTCAGTACGGTGGTTCTGTCAAAGCTGATAATATTGACGAAATCATGGCGCAACCTGAAATTGATGGTGTGTTGGTTGGTGGAGCAAGTCTTGACCCAGCAGGCTTTGCCAGAATTGTAAATTATCGCTAGGTTTGCTTACATTACTTTTTGTTTATATGCTGTCCCTAATGATTTCTTAATAAAGACAGCGATCGCCACAGCCGACATAACCATAACAAAGCTTATCAAGCCATGACAATTGTTTTGACAATTGACTTTGTGAGATCTACTTTGTTATAATTATGTGCTGTTGATTAGAATACACAGCCGCAGATATACCAAATCATCACTTATGCCCACGATCCAACAGCTCATCCGCAGTGAGCGCCAAACCATAAACACCAAAACAAAGTCTCCTGCCCTAAAAAGTTGTCCTCAACGCAGGGGAGTATGTACGCGCGTCTACACTACAACACCCAAAAAGCCCAACTCTGCACTTAGAAAAGTGGCACGGGTACGCTTGACTTCTGGATTTGAAGTCACCGCATACATCCCTGGGATTGGGCATAACCTCCAAGAACACTCCGTTGTGATGATTAGAGGCGGTCGTGTAAAAGATTTGCCAGGTGTGCGTTATCACATTATCCGTGGCACTCTCGATACTTCAGGTGTAAAGGATCGTAAGCAAGGACGCTCTAAATATGGCGCTAAGCGACCCAAACCAGGTCAAGCACCAGCAACAAGCACTGGCAAGAAGAAAAAGTAAGAATCATCTATAAAAAGGTTACTTAGTAGCCATTTAGTAAAATTAGCAATTCATTTTATAAGGTGAATTTAGTACCGCAATGTCCCGTAGAACGAAAGCTTCAAAGCGCATAACTCCCCCTGATTCGGTTTACAACAGCCGTCTTATTAGTATGCTAATCCGCCGTGTAATGTCACGCGGTAAGCATTCTGTAGCCTCTCACATTGTTTACAAAGCTCTTGACACCATTGGCGAACGCACAGGAAATCCACCATTAGAAGTGTTTGACCGTGCAATTCGCAATGCCACCCCACTTGTAGAAGTTAAAGCTCGTCGTGTTGGTGGTGCTACTTACCAAGTACCAATGGAAGTCCGCACTGATCGTGGTGTTGCCCTTGCCCTACGCTGGTTAGTCCAATATTCTCGTGGTCGTGCAGGACGTAGCATGGTAACTAAACTAGCTAATGAGTTGATGGATGCCGCCAATGAAACTGGTCAAACCATCCGTAAACGTGAAGAAACCCACAAGATGGCAGAAGCAAACAAAGCATTTGCTCATTATCGTTACTAACGTAATTAGACCTTAGCTTGCCTCGCTATACTATTCTTAATATAAATTCTCAATTCCTGACAAACACGAGGAAACTATTGTGGAACGCTCTATTGCCTTAGATAAGGTACGCAATATAGGTATTGCGGCGCATATTGACGCTGGTAAAACCACAACTACTGAGCGAATTCTGTTTTATTCTGGCGTTGTTCACAAAATAGGTGAAGTCCATGATGGAACCGCCGTAACTGATTGGATGGCTCAAGAACGCGAACGCGGCATCACTATTACTGCCGCAGCTATCAGCACCAATTGGAAAGATCACCGCATTAACATCATCGACACTCCTGGACACGTGGACTTCACCATTGAAGTAGAACGCTCCATGCGGGTACTTGATGGCGTAGTTGCAGTTTTCTGTGCCGTCGGAGGCGTACAGCCTCAATCCGAAACTGTATGGAGACAAGCAGACCGCTATAAAGTACCTCGCCTCGTATTCGTCAACAAAATGGATCGCATGGGGGCGAATTTTTTACGAGTACGAGAACAAATTCGTGCGCGTTTTGGTTCCAATGCTGTTCCCATCCAACTACCTATTGGTAGTGAAGCAGAGCTAGTAGGAATTATCGATCTCGTCAAAATGAAAGCCTACATCTATAAAGATGAAATCGGCAAAGATATTGAAGAAATAGATATTCCTGCTGACTTAGTTGAACTAGCTAACGATTGGCACGGTAAGCTCCTTGAATCAGTTGCCGATTCTGACGATGATCTGATGGAAAAATATCTTGAAGGTGAGGAACTCACTGAAGATGAAGTTAGATCAGGCTTGCGTAAAGGGACTCTTAGCGGCAAGATTGTCCCGATGACTTGTGGTTCGGCTTTCAAGAACAAAGGCGTACAGCTTTTACTAGATGCCGTTATCGATTACCTTCCTGCTCCTAGTGATGTTAAACCAGTTCAAGGTTTGCTACCTAATGGTGAGGAGGCTACTCGTGAAGCAAAAGATGATGCACCAATGTCGGCATTGGCATTCAAGATCATGGCTGATCCCTATGGTCGTCTCACCTTTGTTCGAGTTTATTCTGGCATCTTGAAAAAAGGTTCTTACGCGCTCAACTCTAGCAAGAACAAGAAGGAACGTATTTCTCGCCTGATTGTATTGAAAGCTGACGATCGCCAAGAAGTTGACGAACTCAGAGCTGGTGATCTCGGTGCAGTATTAGGCCTCAAAGATACCTTCACTGGCGACACCCTTTGTGATGACACCTCTCCGATTGTATTAGAGACTCTGTTTATTCCTGAGCCTGTCATTTCCGTTGCTGTTGAGCCAAAAACGAAACAGGATATGGAAAAACTATCCAAGGCTCTGCAATCTTTGTCTGAAGAAGATCCTACCTTCCGAGTTATGACCGATCCTGAGACTAATCAAACGATTATCTCTGGCATGGGTGAGCTTCACTTAGAAATTCTCGTTGATCGGATGAAGCGTGAGTTTAACGTTGAAGCGAATGTGGGTGCGCCTCAAGTGGCTTATCGTGAAACTATTCGCAGAACCGTTACCGACATTGAAGGTAAATTTGCCCGTCAGAGTGGTGGTAAGGGACAATATGGTCACGTTGTGATCAATTTGGAACCTACCGAACCAGGTACAGGATTTGAATTTGTATCGAAAATTGTTGGTGGTGTGATTCCTAAGGAATTCATTAAGCCTTCAGAGCAAGGTATGAAGGAAGCCTGTGAATCAGGAATTCTAGCTGGTTATCCTGTGATTGACCTTAGAGCTACTCTCGTACATGGTTCTTTCCATGATGTGGACTCTTCAGAAATGGCTTTTAAAATTGCTGGCTCCATGGCAATTAAGGAAGCTGTCATGAAGGCTCAGCCTGTTTTGCTTGAGCCGATGATGAAGGTTGAAGTTGAAACCCCTGAAGACTACATGGGTGATGTAATTGGTGACCTTAGTCGTCGTCGTGGCAACATTGCTGGTATGGATGACACCCCTTCTGGCAAAAGAGTTGAGGCAAGGGTGCCCTTGTCTGAGATGTTTGGTTATTCTACTGACCTGCGCTCGTCAACTCAAGGTAGAGCAAGCTTCTCAATGGAATTTAGCCATTATGAAGAAGTTCCTAAGAATGTGGCTGAAGCCATCATTGCTAAAAGCAAGGGCAAAGAGTAGTCCTTTAAAATACTCGACAAATACTCTATAAACTAGAGTAGCAATTACCCAAAATGCTCTATAAACTAGAGTAATCATTACCAAAGTTAAGGATAATTACGAAAAAATGGCACGCGCTAAATTTGAGAGAACCAAGCCCCACGTTAACATCGGTACTATTGGTCACGTTGATCACGGTAAAACTACTTTAACTGCTGCAATCACCATGTCCTTGGCTGCCGCAGGTCAAGCAACAGCCAAAGCATACGATCAAATTGATGCTGCCCCTGAAGAAAAAGCTCGCGGTATCACGATCAACACCGCTCACGTTGAGTATCAAACTGTAGAGCGTCACTATGCTCACGTTGACTGTCCTGGACATGCTGACTATGTTAAGAACATGATCACTGGTGCAGCACAGATGGACGGAGCAATCCTGCTCGTGTCTGCTGCTGATGGTCCTGAGCCTCAAACCCGTGAGCACATCTTGCTTGCTCGTCAGGTTGGTGTACCTAACCTCGTTGTTTTCTTGAACAAAGAAGACCAAATGGAAGGCGAAGAAGAACTAGTTGAGCTAGTTGAACTTGAAGTTCGTGAGTTGCTCTCTTCCTATGATTTTGATGGCGACAATATTCCCATCACTCGTGGATCTGCACTAAAAGCTGTTGAAGCGATGACTGCGAATCCTAAAACTCAACGTGGTGAAAATCCTTGGGTAGACAAAATTTGGGCTTTGATGGATTCTGTTGACTCCTACATCCCTACTCCTGAGCGTGCCGTTGATAAGCCTTTCTTGATGGCTGTTGAAGACGTATTCTCGATCACTGGTCGTGGTACGGTTGCGACAGGTCGGATTGAGCGTGGTACTGTCAAGGTTGGTGACATTGTTGAACTAGTTGGTATTACAGATACTCGTTCGACAACCGTTACTGGTATCGAAATGTTCAAGAAGAGCCTAGATGAAGGTCTAGCTGGTGACAACGCAGGTCTATTGTTGCGTGGTATTCAGAAGGCTGACATCGAACGCGGTATGGTTTTGGCTAAGCCTAAGTCGATCAATCCTCACACTCAATTTGAAGGTCAGGTTTACATTTTGACCGAGAAAGAAGGTGGTCGTAAGACTCCTTTCTTCCCTGGCTATCGTCCTCAGTTCTATGTACGTACAACTGACGTAACTGGAACCATTGTTACCTTTACTGCTGATGATGGTAGTGATGCAGAAATGGTTATGCCTGGCGATCGCATCAAGATGACTGTTGAGTTGATCAACCCCATTGCGATCGAAAACGAAATGCGCTTCGCTATTCGTGAAGGCGGTCGTACCGTTGGATCGGGTGTTGTTACCAAGATCTTGAAATAGTTCTTAGTTTTCTAACAAAAAAGCCTCGCACTGCGAGGCTTTTTTGTTTTTGTGGTGTAGTGCTTTTCGCCGCAGACAAAACCTGTATGCTAAAAATACCGAGGGCTTGCGACGATCAGTCACAGTAAAACGCTTAGTTCACAATTGGGTAGGAGGTACGCCCCCCATGTGGGCTTGGGCAAGAACAAGACTCCTGCTATAGCAATCGGACTTTTTCATCTTTATATAGCAATCCTAAATGAGTTGTGAGAGTGCGCCCCTTCGGGGCGCACTCTCACAACTCTCCAAATCTTACAACTCATTTAGGATCGCTATATGCTGGAATTACTTCAAGGGGTTTTCATTACCTCACTAATTAACTGACTATTACCTTAGCCAATCCAAACATCATTGGCATAGTCTAACCAATACTGAACTAACCATATACCTGAAAAGCCTAGTAGCCATAATAGTAATTTAGTTACTTTACGTGTTGGGAAACAATTACTTATATAGGCAATCGCGACAAAAAAATAAGGAGTTCCAAATATAAAACGTCTTAAACTTGTTAGTTTTTGATCGCTAAAAACAATAATTATTGAATGTATCAGAGCAAAGTAAATACAAAACCAAAATACATAATTAGTGGATATTTTTTTAGCCGATTGAGTGAGATTAATCTCTTTTAAACTAGTTGGTTTATCAGAAAAATTGATTTTTTTAAGATCTGCGCCATAGAATGCTAAAAAAGCTGGTGGATAAGCAAAAAGTAAGACCAATTGCCAAAATTTCGGCGTGGCAAAAATCAGTTTTCTAATATTAATGGATATACAAATCAGCCAAGACATGATTAGTGCTATAGCTGGCAAATAAATTGCAGTAAAATCGGCGGATGTTAAAGGCACAAAAAATAATTGAGGATAAATACCTAACTGTTTTCCCCAAGCCTTTTGATCATGGAAAGGAGCAAAAAAATCTCCTCTAGATTGCAAACAAGAATATCCGTATATACAATAACCAAGCAAAGCACCAAGACAAATCATTAAAGTAGTTATGCCGTAAGTTTTAACGTACTTTTTAAGATTGAGATTGTTTTGGAACTTATTTATTATTAGAGTTGAAGCTAATGCAAGGATAGATGAAAAAACCACTTGAATAAGAAATGGTCTAGTTAAGGAAAGTAAGAATGAGAAAATAAATATGGATATTAATATTGATATAAATTTAATTGATATTTTTGATGTTATTTTTAAATTATTTAGAAGAATCAGAAAAATTAAGCTAAAAACAGAAAAAATCCCTTCAGTGTAACCAATCATTCTAAAAACTGAAAGAGGATTTATCGCATATAATGCGACGACTAAAAATGTAATTTTATAACTTTTAATACTTTGTTTTAAAAGCAATAAAAATAAGGGCACACTTATTAATGATAATAAACTTCCAATAACACGAGAATACAATGCTGCGTCATCAGGAATTTGAGGTTGCCCTAACTTACTAATTAGCCACGGCCATAATGGATAAAATGCATTGCAAGTTGGATTTATCGCTAAATTAGAATAATGTCCAACATCAAAAAAAAGTTTTGCTGGAGAGTTTGAGAAAAAACTTATAAAAATATGTGGATTTATAATAATTGCAATAGATGTACAAAAGGTGATTCCTAAAACAATAGGAACTGATGTTAACAACGCATTGAATTTCATTAATACTGACAATTGATACTAGTGGTAGCTTACTAAATCATCATATTGTTTTACTAGCAATCTGTATGATTTGTCCCATTTGCCTCCAGTTTGCATCGGCATATGGCGAAAAAATTCATGACACTAACAAGTTATTCCTTGACGCATTTATCGAGGACATTGGCGGAACTGTCTAGTTTAAAAGTAACAGAGTACCAACGGGACTCTGTTACTTTCGTGAAATCGTGTGATTTGTAACGCAACACTAACAGACAATCAGGTAACATTGCATAGATTCAGGCTTTGCCTGAACTCTATGCAATTACTTACTCCTCACGATGCAACAACTAACACCTAATCCCAGCTTTAGCTTGACCATTCGCGTGCAACTCCTCAACCGCGCAGGAATGTTATCTTCTGTCATTCGCGTTTTAGCTGAAGCGGGAGGGAACCTCGGACAGATTGATCTGATCCAACAAACCCGCAAAATTTCGGTACGTGATATCACTGTTAATGCTTACAGCACTGAGCATATGGACAAATTGATTGCCGTCGTCAAGGCTGTCCCCGAAATTCGTGTTCTTGATGTTTACGATCGCACTTTCCAAATTCACAAAGGCGGCAAAATCCATCTCGAAGCTAAAGTAGCCGTTAAAGGACAAGACGATCTTGCGATGGTCTATACCCCTGGGGTAGGGCGAGTATGTATGGCGATCGCTGAAGACAAACGCAAAGTTTATGACTACACGATTAAGTGCAACACGATCGCCGTAGTTACAGATGGCACGGCTGTTTTAGGACTAGGTGATATTGGACCCGAAGCCGCTATGCCTGTGATGGAAGGCAAAGCGATGCTATTTAAGCAATTTGCAGGACTAGATGCATTCCCAATTTGCCTAAATACGAAAGATGTTGATGAAATTGTGGAAACTGTAAAACGTATTTCACCAGCATTTGGTGGTGTGAATCTAGAAGATATTAGCGCTCCCCGTTGCTTTGAAATCGAAAAGCGTCTCAAAGAAGAACTAGACATTCCTGTGTATCACGATGACCAACATGGTACGGCGATCGTGGTTGTTGCAGCGACGATCAACGCGCTCAAAGTTGTCAGCAAACCAATTGATACTGTTCGCATCGTCATGAATGGGGCAGGGGCTTCAGGAATTGCCGTGGCAAGACTTTTGCGCGAAGCAGGTGTGAAGCGGATAGAGATGTGTGACTCCAGAGGATGTATTAGCAAGGATCGTCCCGATCTCACTCCCGAAAAACTAGAGTTTGCTAGCGATCGCTCTGGTTCTCTGGCTGATGTGATTAAGGGAGCCGATATGTTTGTCGGTCTGAGCGTCAAAGGAGCGCTCACGCCTGAAATGGTAAGAAGTATGGGATCTGCACCTATTGTATTTGCGATGGCAAACCCTAATCCCGAAATTCAGCCCGAACTTGTCGAAAATGATGTTGCTGTCATCGCCACAGGTCGCAGTGACTATGCCAACCAAATCAATAATGTTTTGGCTTTCCCAGGAATTTTCCGTGGAGCGCTCGATGCAAGGGTTACCAAAATCACGACCCAAATGAATTTAGGTGCGGCTCAAGCGATCGCTTCTTTAGTTAGCAGCAGTGATCTCGCCCCTGATTTTATTATTCCTTCTGTATTTGATCCCCGCGTTTCCCATGCCGTCGCCGCCGCCGTCCATGCGGTAGCACGTCAGCAAGGGCTAGCCAACGCATAAAGAAAAGGGCGTGCTTTGCACGCCCTTTTCTTTATGCTTGCATGGCAATAAACTCATCCACTAAATTTAGAAGTCGTTCGATCGCCTCATTGAGATTGATTGATTTCACTGGAAATCCATGGGCAACCCGATTTCTAATTTCATTTAAGGCGATCGCTCTTTCAAATTGATCGGTCGAAATTGCCAACTGAGTATATAGATGATGAATCATCAATATGGTTGGTAAGCGATCAATGGGTATTAATAAGTGCCTTGCATGTCTTCGCATCAAGATCTCCGCGAATATCCACAGCGAGAGAAAAGCCGCTTCATGCTCTCCAATCGAGATTAATTTGGCGATCCGTTCTTTGCGATGCAAAATTTGCGATCGCGTAAGTTTGTCATCGGCAATATCTTCTTCAGCGATTGGTGTGGCATCTTCACCCGTAATCAGTAAAAAGCGCCAACCACGATGCTCTGCAACACTTTTAGCAATGTCTCGATAGTGAGAAACTGCTAAGTTTGTCGCTACATCGATAACCTCAACAATAAATCCTTGATCTGCGGATATTTTCACCAATAAATTTGGACTATATCCATTTAAATCGAACGGTAGCTGCTGGGTAAGAGGTTGGTGAACAACTTCATACCCTTGCGAACTATAGCATTCAATAACTTTTGTTTTGACCAAACTATTAATACTTGTACTATCTGAACACATTCATCATCCTGACTTATCCCAATTTCCGAAATTGTGGCAACAATTTCGGAAATTAAAAACCAATCCCAGTAATACCAAAACATAAAATGGCTACGCCATTTTATGTTTTGGTATTACTGACTTTAAGAACAAATCACATAAAATCACGCGGATCGGTGATATGTCCTGTCAAAGCAGAAGCAGCAGCCGTATAGGGAGAAGCAAGATAAATCTGGGCTTGCTTATTACCCATCCGCCCAGGGAAATTGCGGTTGGTGGTCGAGACACAAACTTCTGCTTCATTAACCCGCCCAAAAGTATCTTGTGGTCCACCTAAGCAACCTGCACAGGAAGGAGAAGCTGGTTCAATACAACCTGCTTGCAAGAAGATTTCTGAAAGAGTTAAGCCATCAATCTTCAAGCTGAATAGATCGTTGTAAACCTTCTGTGTGGCTGGAACAAGATAGGTTGGGACTTTAACCTGCTGTCCTTTAATCAATTGAGCCGCGTGATAAAAATCTTCAGTTTTACCACCAGTACAAGAGCCAATATAGACGCGATCAATCTTCACATCTTGGACTTCACGCACAAGGGCGCGGTTGTCGGGTGAATGGGGCTTGGCGACAACAGGTTCGAGCTTAGAGACATCGTAATGCTTGACGTAGTAGTACTCAGCATCGGCATCCGCATAGAGCGACTCAAAGGGCTTATCAGTACGCGATCGCACATAGTCAAAGGTGGTTTGGTCTGGAGCGATCGTGGCATTTTTGCCGCCAGCTTCGATCGCCATATTGCAGATCGTCATCCGTTCTTCCATCGTCATTTGGGCGATCGCATCTCCTTCAATTTGCAGCGATCGATAGGTTGCGCCATTTACACCGATATCGCCAATGACCTGCAAGATCAAATCCTTAGCCAAGAGATAAGGAGGCATTTCACCATCAAAGACAAACTTCATCGAAGCAGGAATTTTGAGCAAGAGCTTGCCCGTACCCATGACAAAAGCGGCATCGGTGTTACCGATCCCCGTGGCGAATTGTCCAAAGGCTCCAGCGTTACAAGTATGGGAATCAGTGCCAAATAGCACCTCTCCTGGACGTGTGTGCCCTTCTTGGGCTAAAGCAATATGGCAAACACCTTTGTAATCAGGATTAGCTTTAAAGTCGGAAAGGTCAGTGATGTCGTAAAAATATTTAATGTCTTGCTCTTTGGCAAATTCTCTCAAAATATCAATATTGCGGTTAGCTCTTGCATCTTTAGTAAAAATGTAATGATCAGGAATTAATACTAATTTTTCCTTATCCCAAACTTTCGCATCTGCACCAAATTCGCGCTTAAATACTCCGATAGTGCCAGGTCCGCAGACATCATGGGTCATTAACAGGTCAGCATTCACCCAAATATTTTCGCCTGGGCTAACGTGACTTTTGCCCGACGCTTTTGCCAAAATCTTTTCGGTGAGTGTCATTCCCATAATTGTGATGTCCTTGGGTAGATATCCTATGTAGATGTATTAATGCTTACTTTTTTCTGTGCTAATTATAGCAAGGAATTAAGAACTTTAAATTTACCTCACCCCTTTCTCCTTTGCCAAGAGAAAGGGTGAGGCATAGCAATTCTCATTATAAAAATCAGTTTTTTGAAAGCCCGCTGTTGGCGGGCTTTCAAAAAACCGATTTCGGTGTTTCCATCGCCGAAGGCGATGGAAACACCGAAATCGGTTTCATATTGCTGGAGATGTATAGCAATACTATTTCTGTAAAAAAGACTCTACTACTTTGACATTCTCAGAACTACCGATAATCAATGGTGTGCGGCTGTGTAATTTTTGGGGGATCACATCAAGAATTTCTTGAGTTCCTGTAGTCGCCCGACCACCTGCTTGCTCAATTAGAAATGCTAGAGGAGCAGACTCGTAAAGCAAGCGTAACTTTCCATCCGCATGTCCAACTGTACCTGGATAGAGAAACACCCCACCTTGAAAAAGAATGCGATGAATATCCGCAACTAAAGCTCCTGAATAACGTGCTGTATTGCCTGCTTGGCGATGAATATAGCGGACATATTCACGCATTGGTTCTTCCCATTGCCAGAAGTTGCCTTCATTAACACTATAAATAGAACCCTTAGTAGGAATATGAATATTCTCTTGAAAGAGAATGAATTCTCCAATACTAGGATCGAGGGTAAAGGCATGAACGCCATTCCCCAGCGAATAAATCAGCATTGTGCTTGTGCCATAGAGAATATAGCCTGCACCAATTTGTTTCCGTCCCGACTGCAATAAATCTAGAGCTTCTCCAGATTCATCATTCCCTTCTTGTTGACGAATCGAGAAGATAGAACCGATCGCTAAATTTACGTCAATATTGCTAGAGCCATCAATGGGATCATAAAGTAAAGTGTAGCGACCAATGGGACAGTTTTCAGGGATATAATAGGGCTTCTCCATTTCCTCCGAAGCAAGCCGACAGACTAAGCCGCTCTGCTCAAAGGCGCGAAGAAAAACACGATTAGCATAGCGATCCATATTTTTGACCGCTTCACCCTGAACATTGACTTCACCTGTAACCCCAAGCACATTTTCCACTAAACCTGCACGACTAAGATGGCGAGCGATCGTTTTGCCTGCTAACCCAATGCGTCCCATCAATGCACTCAGATCATAGGCTTCAGCCGAAAATGTTCCAAACTGTGAGAGAACATGCTGAGAAAGGGTCATAAAGTCTCGTCCAAGGACGATCTCATCAGCGGGATTGAGTCTGGTAGAATCAGTCATGGGTGCGATTACCTTAGTTCTTCTTCTCTATTATCTGTCTAAATCTATAGCATTGTGCCAACATAAGAATAATTATGAGCATCTGTCCTAGTTGTAAAGCTGTAAATCCTGATAGTCACCAATTTTGCCAATTCTGCGGCACTAAAATTGCTGTAGAAATTGCTATAGATCCAACTTTAAATCTTCTTGGAGATGTTGCTATACAACCTTCTTCAGTCCCAACACGACCATTAAATTTAGAGTCTATATTAGAAGAAATCAAAATTCAGGTAGAAGATTTGGCATCTTCTCAAGTAGTGAGCGATGCAGAGGAATTTTCGGAAGAATTTTCCAAGGGATTTGCTCTGGAAGAAGAATTGCCACTAGAATTCAATTTAGAAGACTTTGCCGCTGTTGAGTCAGATGTTGAGTCGGAAATGACGATGGTTGTATCTTCAACCATGCATCTACAGGATCTAACCTATGCTGGCAAGACTGATGTGGGAATTCAGCGCGATCGCAATGAAGACGATTTTGTCACCATTTTTCAAACTCGTAGCATCAATGGCAAAAGCCAGATCAGCGATCGCAGTCATCGAGGGTTATTTGTGTTGTGCGATGGCATGGGTGGACACGAGGGGGGCGAGGTAGCGAGTGCGATCGCGATTAATTCTATTACGGAGCAGTTTCGTCCTTTTTGGATCGATACTTTACCAGGCGAGAAAAAAATCAATGAAATTATCTGCAAGGCAAATCAAGAGATTTTTGCTAAGAATGAAACCGAACAGAGGCAATCACTGGGGCGAATGGGAACAACTTTGGTTGTTTTAGCAATTCATGATCTTAACGTTCTCATTGCCCATATTGGCGATAGTCGTATATACAAAGTTACGAATTCTCATCAAGAATTAAAATTAGAAGCCAAATTAGAGCAAATTACTCGCGATCATGAGGTTCTCAATCAGTTAATCGATCTTGGTGTGGAGATTGAAGTTGCAAGGGCTAGACCTGATGCTCATCAGCTTACTCAAGCGCTGGGACCGAATCATAGCGATCGCCTAGAGCCAGCTATTGATTTTTTTGCATTAACTGAACCCACTTTATTTTTGTTGTGTTCTGATGGTTTGTGTGATAACGATGTGATCGAGGATAATTGGCGATCGCATTTACTACCAATTTTAAATAAGGAAACCGATTTACAAACAGGTTTAGATAATCTTATTGAGTTAGGGAACAACGTTAATGGTCATGACAATCTGACTGCGATTCTAGTTTTGTGTGAGCCTAGTACCAATTTCCAAAAGTATGACGACACTAAATAAGAAGTCGGCGCAAGGCTCCGACTTCTTATTTGATGAACTTTAAATGTCTTTCTACGCGGGCTTCGATCACAATATTAGGCTGATTGTATTGCTGATATTTCTTAATTAAATTGAGATCTGGCCATTCCCAAACATAAACGGTTTTAGCAAAATGCTGAGAAATATAGGGTTGCAAAGCAATAAAAAATGAATCTCTAAAAATTAATGCTCTTGGCGCATCGGTACGACAATCCGTAAAGAAGGTAGCTTTCATCTGATCTTCAGGATGCTTCTCTACAATATGTTGATCACATATAGGTAATGGTTTGCGTAATTCAGGAGCCATTTCCTTAAGAAAGTAAGAAATATTCAACATATTTGCAATATCCCCTGACTTATATTCCGTCAACCTAAAATCCTGCCAAGAGTAATTCCTTGGATTAAGATTTGGATAAAACTTTTGGATTGCTCGGAGAATTTCATACTGGGCGATCGCTGCACCAAAGTCATTCCAATGCGTATCCGTTTTATAAAACAGTTGTCCTTGTGGCTTTGCTTTGAATAAAGCAGGTCTCAAATCTAGAACTGGTACTTCTGAATTCTTCATATAATCTATCAGTTGTTCAAGGCGGGTTTGCTTACCGACTTGACGAATATGTTTAGGTATATATTCTGGATAAATAGAATATTTGTCAGGGATAACTATAAAAAGATAGGGAATACCCTGTTGTTTTAACCATGCATGTTTTTCTTCTAATCCAATTTTCCAACTTCTAAGTTCCTCTGGTGTCAAAGGATCATTTCTTCGATAATCCTCAAGACTATTACCCGCCGCAGGATTAATATAAAACAACCAATCATCAACTCCAATCAGTACTTTAGGATTAGAGGAGCTTTTCAAGAGAATGCTATAGAGGGAATAAATCTGAGTGAGTTGATCGCGTAATCCGAAATGGTCATTAAAGAATAATTCAAACTGTGATGGAAATTTAGTTAAAGCTCTTGGACTCCATTCTAATTTAGGAAAATCAGCAAGCTTACGTTTTTCTGTAAGCGATTCTTTACGGTTATGGGTTAAGACTAGAGGTAAAAACAGACCAATGATAAAAGTTGCAATCAATAGATTGTCAAATGTCCGAGATACTTTATTTTTATGATCTTCTGTCTGCATAGAGCAAGCAATTTGTCTAGAGATTTGTAAATTAAAAGAGGATTTGGAGACCAAATCCCTACATATTTGTAAAAGTAGGGGCTTGGTCTCCAAGCCCCAATCTCAGCGTTCCACGTAACATCTATTAAAAGCGATAATAGATAAATGGATTATAAGTTCCTGCGGCTAAACTAGCAGTGGAAAGTATAAATAGACTCAATAAAAGAGAATAATACCCACCATACAGCACAGGCTGAAGTTGACTAAATTGAGGAGAAATAATTCTCTCTTGTAATTGTTTAGTAACCCAAATAGCTATTGGTGTTGCTAATATACAGCCAATGATTAAGTTGAATAGAGTTTTGAGATCAAAATAGAGCAGTGTAAAGTATTCGACCCCATCGGCATTAGTAACACCAATCATACTTCCTAAATATTGGATTGCTTGGCTCACAGATTCTGATCGAAAGAATACCCATCCAACCATTACTAGTAATAACGTGTACAAATGCCTTAGTGGTTGCCACAAGCTATCAAGATATTTATGCCATCCCATTCTCTCAATTACCAAATAGGCTCCGTGCAAGGCTCCCCAAATGACAAAATTCCAACTCGCGCCATGCCATAGCCCACATAGTAGAAACACTATCCACAAATTGAAATATGTCCTCAGTGCAGAGCCACGATTGCCGCCCAAAGGAATATATAGATAATCACGAAACCAAGTTGATAGAGAAATATGCCATCTGCGCCAAAAGTCTCGCATGGATTGAGCCACATATGGATAATTAAAATTCTCTAGAAATTCAAAACCAAAAAGTCGCCCTAATCCGATCGCCATGTCGGAATATCCTGAGAAATCAAAATAAACCTGTAATGTATAGCAAACAATCCCTAACCAAGCCATGCCTGTTGTAACTTCACTGACTGGGACGGCAAAAATTTTATCAGCGACTTCCCCTAATGGATTGGCAAGCATTGTCTTTTTAGCTAACCCAAAAATAAATCTCTGAATTCCTGCCGAAAATTGTGGTCTAGTGACAGTTCGCGACACAATCTGCTTAGCAACATCATGGTAACGGACAATCGGTCCCGCAATGAGTTGGGGAAATAGACTCACGTATAGTCCACAATTAATCGGATTTAACTGCACATCGGTTTCTTGACGATAAACATCAATCACGTAGGACATCGCTTGAAAAGTAAAAAAGGATATCCCTATCGGTAATGGAACTTGAGAATAGGCGATCGCTGGAATTGAAAGATTGTGTAGAACTAAGTTGAGATTGTTAATAAAAAAATTGGCATATTTAAAATAGAATAACAACCCTAAATTAATCACAATTGAGCTAAAAAGGATCTGCTTTTCGTTAATGAATGGGAACAGTTTTTGACGCTGAAAATGTAATAGTAGCCCTGATATATAATTCAGCAATATAGAAGCAATCATGAGGAACACATAAACTGGTTCTCCCCATGCATAAAAAATCAAGCTCATGATCAACAGAAAAATATTCCGTAGATACAGTAACTTTGAGCTAATCAGGAAATATCCTGCTAAGGTGAGCGGTAAAAATAGAAATAGAAACAGAGCTGATGCAAAAATCATGTTTCGCGATCATTACACTCTTGCTCTTGGTTATAAAGTTTGGGAGATTCTTCAACTAATACTTCTTGAGATTCTAGAGAATCAGGTAAACCTAAAGATAACTCCAACTGATCACTTGACTGCTCATTAAGTTCTTCTAATTCTTCATGCTGATCATTAACAGAGTCCTCTAATACAACGTCAGAATTAGCTGACTCAGAACTTTCAGCAATATCCATAATGACATTTTCATTTTGGGGTATATCAGCTTCTACTACGGCGCGATCGCTGAGTTCCTCATTTTGCGACTTATTTGCAGCAGTTCTGATTTTGCTAGTAACTTCGATAGTCCGTTCTGCAATTACCGCAAGACTCTCAGGAGAAATATCCTCTGTGGTCGATTTGATATTTTCCTTTGCCGCGATCGCATCAAGAGCATCTTCAGCTGACTGATCCATTTCTAGAGATAAGGATTCAGAATTATTTGATGTATTGACTTCTTCAGTGGGTTCATCAAAAAGACTAACCAGATCAGGTAGATCTTCACGTACCATCCTGATTGGTAAATTTGCAATCAATGCTGTCATCCGCTTATCAGACTCTAGGCGAATATCTAAAGTATTTTCATCAAGTTCCACATATTTAGAAACTACACGCATAATCTCATGGCGCATATTTTCAAATACCTGTGGCTCGATCGCCGCACGATCATGGGCAAGGATAAATTTCAACCGCTGCTTGACTTTTGCCCCACTTGGGACGTTACTTCTTTGAAATAGGCGATCGAGCAGTGTTGAAATCATCTCAAACCTCAGGAGTTCCCACTAATCCAGCTTGACAGACGCGCCAAAAATCCTTTAGGAGGAGCTTCGAGCTGTAAAAACTCAATGTTTTTTCCCTCAAGACGTTTTGCCACATTTTCATAGGCAGTGCCTGCCAGAGATGGTTTATCTGACAACACCAATGGTTCCCCTTTATTAGTAGAAACGATCACCTGTTCGTCATCAGGAATTACGCCAATTAATTTAACAGACAAAATATCTAGTACATCTTCGACACTCATCATGTCGTTGTTTTTTACCATAGCTGGGCGAATACGGTTCAAAATTAATTTAATATCCGTAATTCGATTTGCTTCTAGTAAACCAACCACGCGATCGGCATCTCGCACCGCCGAAATTTCGGGGGTCGTCACAACGATCGCCTCTTTTGCCCCAGCGATCGCATTTTGAAATCCCGACTCAATACCAGCAGGACAATCAATTAAAACATAATCAAAATATCGACCCAAAACTTCAACTAAAGCTTTCATATGTGCAGCCGTAATTGCAGTTTTATTGCGAGTTTGGGGAGCTGCTAATAAAGACAGATTAGGCTGACGCTTATCTTTAACTAGGGCTTGGTCGAGTTTACATTCTCGCGCAATCACTTCTAAAGCTGTATATACAATGCGATTTTCTAATCCCAATAAAAGATCGAGATTGCGTAAGCCAAAGTCAGCATCCACCAAAACCACTTTGCGTCCTAGTTTGGCGAGCGCCATGCCGAGATTTGCTGAAGATGTGGTCTTGCCGACACCACCTTTACCAGAGGTAACAACGATAATGCGACTCATGTTTACGAATTACTGATTAGCGATGGATAGTTTAGCGAAGAATGATTAAATGCTGAAAAATCAACAACTTGGACAATTTTAATCGCAGGAGTACCTTGCGTACTTACAAATGCGACTTCTGGGCAGAAAGAAGTAGTCGGACTCTCAACACGGGCAATAAAACTCGCAATCCTAACTTGGGTTGCATTAAGGTGTAAAGCCATGACTACGGCTTGGGCATTGCCTTTAGCACCTGCATGAGCCATGCCTTTGAGCTTGCCGCACACAATAATATCACCTTCAGAAATTAGTTCTGCACCAGCATTGACATCACCGAAGACAATAATACTGCCAGAGTGACGAATTTCTGTACCCGATCTTACGGTCATCTTAATGTATAGCGGATCATCCGTCGGTGCGTTAGGAATTGGATTAAATCCTAGCAGCTCACGAAAGATTGTCCCTTGCTCTACGCAGAAGCCCATACTAGCAGCATTAACCGCAGTTTGACGGCGATTGGTGACTATACAATGCAGCAAAAGTTGATAATTTTGCAAGGCCTCAGATAATTCTTGGAGTTGGCGCGTGTCCAAGAGGCGATCGCCTGATTGCAAATATACTTGTGTACGCGGTTTCCAGTCATGCCCACTCGCCGCCATACGTTGCTCTAGCTGAGAAAGTATTTCTTCCCAAGTTAAGGTCAGCAGTGAAGTCTCAGAATTATTGAACTGATTGCTATCCAGCCCAATTGGAGGAATTTCGCCGTTATCATTCGATTTATTAAATGGCAACTTGATCTTCTTGTCAGTTGGTAACAACAGATTCAACTTGCCATCAAGGGTCTTAAAACGAACTTGCGAGATTTCAGGATCAGGTTCTGGATCGGGCTGAGATTTTTTGGTAAGTGAAGTCGGAATTGGTTTAAGTTCACCACCCTCAACATCGGCGATCGTCAGAGGAGCAGGCACATTCCCCAAATACTCCTCATTCTGGTCAGCCACTACAATAACTTCAGGCATCTCCGCAGATGACAAATCCCCTGCAACCGACTGTAATTTTGTAGGAGGCAGAGGATTAGATTTCACGGCAATATTACGCTGGTTGGCATTCATGAAGCTTGTTTTAAATTTAGCGCTATGCAAGTTACCTACATCTAGATAAATGCAAGCCCTGCGCTGAGCGTAGGGCTTGCATTTATCAATCTTAAGCTGATGGCAGCAACTGAAGATTATTTTCAGAGCCACTTAGAGCTTCTTGTTCGATCACTTTGACTTTGCCATCGTCATCGACATCTACTTGCACCGATGCACCTTCACGGACTTTACCCGTCAAGATCTCTTCAGCAAGAGAATCCTCGAGTAAGCGCATGATTGCCCGACGTAGTGGACGCGCACCGTAGCTAGGGTTATAGCCTTCTTGAACAAGCAAATCCTTGAATCGCTCGGTCACCGTAAGCACGATATGCTTATCGAGCATCCGTCTGAAGAACTCGTTGAGCATGAGATCGGCGATCTCCTTGACTTCGGGTTTAGTCAACTGACGGAAGACGATAATTTCGTCAAGACGGTTGAGGAACTCTGGACGGAAGTATTGCTTAAGTTCTTCGTTAACCAGAGATCGAATGCGGGTATAAAGCGCATCCTCTTGGCTAGCCGCAAAGTCAAAGCCAAGTCCACCACCACCTTTTTCGATGACTTTAGAGCCGACGTTAGAGGTCATGATCAACAGGGTGTTCTTGAAGTCAACGGTGCGACCTTTCGAGTCGGTCAAGCGTCCATCTTCAAGCACTTGCAATAGCAAGTTGAAGACATCAGGGTGAGCTTTCTCGATTTCGTCGAATAGGACGACGGTGTAAGGGCGACGACGTACGGCTTCGGTAAGCTGACCACCTTCGTTGTAGCCGACATAGCCAGGAGGTGAACCGATCAGCTTGGATACGGTGTGACGCTCCATGTACTCCGACATGTCGAGACGAATCATCGCATCTTCGGAACCAAAGAAGTAAGCGGCGAGTGCTTTGGTTAACTCAGTTTTACCAACACCTGTAGGCCCTGAGAAAATAAAGCTGGCGATCGGACGGTTAGGACTCTTCAGACCCACACGGGCGCGACGGATCGCACGGGAAATAGCTTTTACTGCTTCATCCTGACCGATTACGCGGCTATGCAGGGTTTCTTCCATCTGCATCAGCTTGACGGACTCGGATTCGGTAATCTTGAGGACAGGTACGCCAGTCCAAGAACTGACGATGTAGGCGATGTCCTCTTCGGTCACATGGATTTCAGGTACATCTTCGGCGGGAGTTTCAGCCTTTTTGGTTTGGCTGAGGGCGCGAATTTGTTGTTTGAGGTCGATTTCCTTATCGCGCAATTCCGCAGCTTTATCAAAGTCTTGCTTACGAACAGCATCATCCTTATCTTTGAGAGTTTGACGCAATTCTTTGTCAAGTTCTTTGGCAGCAGGAGGCAATTGTGAGTTAATCAATCGCACACGCGAACCAGCTTCATCGATTAAGTCGATCGCTTTGTCTGGCAAGAAGCGATCGCTGATGTAGCGATCGGATAACTTCGCCGCAGCGACTAGGGCTTCATCGTCAATCTTCAGCTTGTGGTGTTCTTCGTAGCGCTGACGTAAACCGATCAGAATTTCAATGGTTTCTTCAACACTAGGCTCACCGACCATCACGGGCTGGAAGCGGCGCTCAAGGGCGGCATCACGTTCGATATGCTTGCGATATTCATCAAGGGTAGTTGCACCGATGCATTGCAGTTCGCCACGGGCAAGGGCAGGCTTGAGAATGTTGGCGGCATCGATCGCACCTTCCGCAGCACCAGCACCAATCAGGGTATGGACTTCATCAATTACCAAGATCACATTACCAGCCGTGCGAATTTCTTCCATGATCTTTTTGAGGCGTTCCTCAAATTCACCACGATATTTTGTACCCGCGACCAGTAAGCCGATATCTAAAGTAACAACCCGCTTTTCTTGCAAAATGTCGGGGATATCACTATTAGAAATACGCTGAGCTAAACCTTCAGCGATTGCGGTTTTACCCACACCTGGTTCACCGATCAAAACAGGGTTGTTTTTGGTACGGCGACCGAGAATCTGGATGACTCGTTCAATTTCTTTTTCACGACCCACAACGGGGTCAAGTTTGCCATCTTGGGCTAGCTGGGTCAGATTGGAGCCAAACTCGTCAAGAGTGGGGGTTTTGGTGCGTCCTGATGAGCCGCCACCTGCGGAGACTTCGGCAGTCTCACCCAACATCCGAATTACTTGGGTGCGGACTTTGGACAAATCTACGCCCAAATTTTCTAAAACTCTAGCGGCAACACCTTCGCCTTCGCGAATTAGTCCTAGCAATAAATGCTCAGTACCGATATAGTTATGTCCTAACTGGCGAGCTTCTTCTAAGGACAACTCTAGGACTCTTTTGGCGCGAGGTGTGAAAGGAATTTCGACTGCGACAAAACCAGAGCCGCGTCCGATGATCTTTTCAACCTCAATGCGGGCATCTTTGAGGTTTACACCCATCGACTTCAGTACTTTGGCGGCAACGCCAGTTCCTTCTCCGATCAGACCCAATAGGATTTGCTCTGTGCCGACAAAGTTATGACCGAGGCGGCGAGCTTCCTCTTGAGCCAGCATGATGACTTTAATTGCTTTTTCTGTAAAGCGTTCAAACATGGCGTTTCCCCATACTTTGCTGCGTTCTGGTTAAAGTTAATACTAGCACAGCCTTAACAGCATTCTGTGTGTACGGATCTCACTCCTTTTTAACCAAAACTTAAAGCTATGTCTTAGGGATAATTTTTACTTTTTACGGGCTATTTAACTCAATATTTTTAGTTTTTTGTTGCTTGTGAAACCGATTAAAGAGCCTCTTTGCTGTATTCGGATGTGATATAGCAACGCAAAATATGAGTGGCGGCGCGAAGCGCCGCCACTCATATTTTGCGTTGCTATATTGCTTTAAAAACAGTTCGCCTACTCGCATATTAAGTAAGGTTATGTAACATAAAAGTTATGTAGCATAGAAACAAGATTTTTGAATCGATAATTACCTCGATTAATGAGAAGGAGATATCTCGTAAGTCATAAAGTCATAGGCAGGAATGGTATTCGCAAAAATCATTCTCGCTTCATTAACTAAATCTTCTAATAGAATGGGATTACCAGGGGAATAGCGAGGACTGAAATGAGTCATGATTAGTCGCTTCACATTAGCTAATAGCGCTACTTGGGCTGCCATCGTACTAGTGGAATGTAACCGCTGAAAAGCCATGTCAGAATCTTGATGAGCAAAGGTGGTCTCATGGATTAGCACATCCACATTTTGCGCTAATTCCACTGAACTGTCGCAAAAAATTGTATCTGTACAGTAGGCAATCTTCCGCCCGATCTGGGGATCTCCACAGAATTCTTTTCCATCTATTTTGCGCCCATCGGGAAGCGTCACCGTTTTACCTTGCTTCAGTTCACCAAAAATAGGACCTGGGGGAATATTCATAGCGATCGCCTTATCGACATCAAACTTACCAGCGCGATCGCGTTCCACCAAGCGATAGCCATGGGCTGTCACCTTATGCTTGAGAGGAGCAGCCATCATATAAAATTCTGAATCTTCGCAAACTAGTCCCGCCTTGACCTTATGCACCTTGATCGAATAGGAGAGGCGCGTCTCGCTATAGCGCAAACAAGCATCAAGATAGTCACCTAAGCCTGATGGTCCATAAATATCAATATGGCTAACATTCCCCGCCATGCCACAACTTGCCAGCAACCCTGGTAAACCAAAAATATGATCGCCATGCATATGCGTGACAAAGATCTTGGTGATTTGACTAATTTTTACATCACTTCGCAGTAACTGGTGTTGAGTTGCCTCACCACAATCGAGCAGCCAAACTTCGGCACGTTGAGGTAGACGCACTGCCACACTGGAGACATTGCGTCCGCGTGTAGGCACACCCGAACTAGTACCGAGAAAGGTGATTTGCATATCTAGTCATCTACAAAAATCTCGATGCGACGGTTACTTTTGCCATTGCTATCAGCCGCACTACTAGCCAAGGGACGACTAGCACCATAACCAACCACCATCCAATAATAGGTCTGATCTCCGCGTAGTCTTGCCAAATAGTCCTTAACGGCTGTAGCTCGTAAATATGAAAGAGTTAGTTCATCCCCTGCACTACTTAAATCCATATGACCATTAATCCTGACTCTTTTGCCCGTAGATAATGGCAATTGAGCAGCGACCTCATCGAGTAAGCGAAAACTTTCTGGGCGAATACTTGACTTGTCCACATCAAACAACGCATCAGAAGAGAGGGTAAATTGCTGTTTTTTGTAATTTAAAAAGTTAAAGGAGGGTTGCCATACTAAATCTGGTCGCGTAAAGGCGATCGCTAAGCCAATGCTCGTACCTGCGATCGCACCCACGCCCAGAACCACGCTGCGAACGATAAATGTCACAGCCGAGCGTCCCGCTTGACTAAAATCGCCAGATGGTTTGCCCGAAGATTTACCTATTGACTTATCTGGAGTCGGTAAATTTGCCACAATTATTTCTTCTTCGCCTTAGAGCTAACGGTCGTATCAATCAGTTCTAACTCCGTAGCGCGAAACGAAACAATCTTTTCCCAGTTACCACCACCAAAAATCACGGCGACACGACCATCGGTTACCCGTTGCACTTGTCCCTGAAACCCATAATAGGTATCACCTTCATTGATAACCCGCACCGCAGAACCTGGAAAAATGATTGGCTGCATACTCTCTCAAAACTCCTTGCTATGGTTTTAACTAGGTTCATTCTATATCTTTTGCCGCCGCTCTGTGTACTGTTGCGATCACGACTACCCAGCAATTCTCATAAAGATGGTGTGCGGCGCGAAGCGCCGCACACCATCTTTACTTACGTGAGTCATCACGATCATCGGATGAAGTCCATCCGAGCAGATTGGACAGCCAGCCGCGTTTTTGTGGCGGTGGTAGAGGTGCTTTTTTGGTACTCACATTTGGCTTAGGCTCACTTTTCCTATTGTCTTTAGAGCCAGTTTGACTAGTATTTGGGCTAGGATTTGGATGATTAAGCTCTTTAATATGTTTGAGTGCTAATGGCTCTTGAGGATTAATCTGAAGCGATCGCTGCAAGCTAACTTTTGCCATTTGCGGCTGATTGATATTTTTATACACCACACCGAGCATGGCGTGACATTTACTATTATTTTTGTCAAGTTGCAAGATCTCTCGCAAATCCTTGAGTGCAGATTTCCAATCACCCTGACTAATATAGATTTCACAGATTCTCAGGCGATCAGCGATCGCGCTAGGATCACGCTCCTCAATTCTGGTTTGAATTACGGTTTCATCGGGGTCAGGTTTCCGATTAGTGGGAGGCTGGTAACTTGAGTATTGAGGAGGCTTTGGATAACTAGTTTTTGGGGTTGAAGTAGGATAGGGCGCTACATAAGGATTGGGGGTTTTGGTAGGTGACATGGGCATCAGCACTGGCGGCATATTGTCTGCGCCGTATTGATAGCCCTCTTTGTAGAGAATATAAACCAGATTTAGTTCACTGATTTGGGCTGTATATTCCAGAATAGTTTTGATTGATTGATACTGTACTTGCGCGATCTTGGAAACTGAGCGCTCGTAAAGACCATCGTTAGGAGCCATCATTAACTCACAGGCGATCGCCGAATGAATCGGGACATTGCGCGATTTTTGCATTAACCGTTTAGCAAGCAACTTAAAGATGCCTTGATAAGCTTTGCGCTCTTCCTCCTTCATCAGGACGTTATAGGCTGGGTTAACTAGTTTCGCTAGGTATTGCGTAGCGATTTCCTTTTCTTCAGCCGAAAAGCCATAAACATCGGGATGGAGTATGCGCGCAATGCTCAAATAGACATGGCGAATGTAAACAGGACTGCTAATGATTGGCAAGCCCAGTGCGGCGTAGTAGTCATGATTGAACTGACTAATACCTCGATCAACGCGGATAAACTGGGGCTTGGGCTGATTCATGTTTACTCGCTTTGCTCATGGCTAGATGATGGTGGCGATCTGATTTATCGAGATTTATTTAATACTTATACCAATAAAACCAAAAAGTAGAGAGAGCCTTTCATGCCCTCTCTACTTTTTGGTTTAATACTAAATTTAATAATGCAATGGCAATACAGTAAGCGGTAACAGGGAAAAGCCAATCCAAAAGAGCGATCGCCAAGAAAATTGTGGTAATGGTTCAGGCTCGGCAAGTAAAAAACTCACCCGTTCCTCTAGGCGATCGCTCGTATTGGTTGCACCAAAGGCTGCGGCAAAGGTTGAGTTTGGTTGCATATTGCTACTAACCATCGCCAGTAATGACTCGGCAATTAATAACCCATCTGTATATTGAGCTGCCCAGCGATCGGCGCGAAGTTCTCGCAATAGTAGCAACTCTTCCCATAAAGCCTGTGTATTTGGCAGCCAAGGCATCACTTGACGCAGGCAACCAAGCCAGAAAAACCAGAATGTATCGCGGTAGTGGGCATGGGCGCGTTCATGCCATAAAACTGCTTCAAGATGATCGGCATCAAGGGTGTCAAGTAAACCTTGGCTCACAAAAAGTTGCGATCGCCAAAACCCAATTTGAGCGGCAAATAGCATCGGCATATTCAGCAAGCGGATAGGTTGATTAACCGAGTTAACATTCTCAAAATCGGTAACCATCTCTTGCAGTTTTTGCAAAGATTGCCAGCCGCTCCAAGCGAGTTGACCACTCCGAACCATGCTGTAAATCAAAAATATTAAGGCGATCGCATAGCTGAGCCGTCCTGCTTGCAAGCCGATCATTTGTCCTTCGGCTCCCATACATAGCACAGCGATCGCGGTCATCACCACTAGCAATGGCGGCAGCACAAAGCATACTAGCGCTTTCTGCCAACGCATCTGCCAACTTATAGGGTAAATAGCATCACTGCTATTTTGCCAACCATAGCGCAGTCCCCATGCAAGGCAGAGAGAGCCAAACAGCATCACAAAATGTATAGAGAAAAAGGGCATGGGCTTAACCTTCTTGTGACTGTTCTCTCGATTGACGGATGTTTTTAAGACGGACAGCGATCGCTTCAAGCTTGTCCATACTGGCATGATCAAGATCATTAGCAAAAGCAGCGACAATATCTGCATCACCTACTTCTAAAAAGCGATTGAGTTGGTGATAGGCTTCCAATGCTTGGGCTTCTTCGCGAGAAATTCTTGCTTGCCAATAGAGCGATCGCCCTTCTTTTTCGCAATGAATCCAGCCCTTCTGCTCTAGTCGGCGCAGTACCGTCATCACTGAGCCATAGGCTAATTCGCGATCGGGATCAGACAAGATGCGATCGTGAATATCTGTCGCACCTAGCCTTGTATTATCCCAAATAATATTGAGGATTTCTGACTCTAAACGTCCTAAAGATAATTGTTTAGGGCGATATTTCGGTAAAGGGGTCATAGCGTCTTAAACTGCACTTTAGCTATCACTATACTGCTTTAAGTTAGCGCAAAGCTGTGCTTCGTAAACCTTTAGAATATGAGCGCAAAGAGCAGTAAGACTGGTGACAGCCATAGCAAAAACTTACATTGCTACATAACTTTTGTATGGCAAGATTGTAATCAAGTCCAAGACATCAATAGAAATAGGTTATGAGTCTTACAACTGGGCAAATAGTCGGTGGGCATTATGAAGTTACGACACGTTTGGGTGGTGGTGGATTTGGGGAAACCTATCTTTCACAGGACATACACCTGCCCGATCGCCCCACGAGAGTAATTAAAAGACTAAGTCCGCACATCAAAGAAAAGAGTGTCTTGCAACTATCACGACGACTATTTGAAACTGAAGCTCAAGTTCTCTATCGACTCGGAACTCATCCCCAAATCCCCCAACTATTTGCCCACTTTGAAGAATTATCAGAATTTTACTTAGTTCAAGAATATATTGATGGCAAAGATCTGAGTCATGAACTACCACGAGGCAAGATTTGGGAGCAGTTTGCAGTTGCGGATTTATTACAGAACCTCTTAACTGTTCTCAGCTTTGTCCATCAAAATAATGTAATTCATCGTGACATTAAGCCCGAAAATATTATTCGTCGTCGGGATGGAAAGCTTTTTTTAATTGATTTTGGGATAGTGAAGCAAATCATTACACCCACGGCAATATTGGAGGGACAATCAGACGATGGCGGCTATACCGTAGGAATTGGTACTCCTGGATATATGCCCAGTGAACAGGCGCATGGTGAGCCAAAATTTGCTAGCGACATCTATGCGATCGGAATGCTTGGCATCCAAGCGCTGACAGGTATTCCACCCAGTCATCTGATGAAGGATGAGAACTTAGAAATAGAGTGGCGTGCATCGGCTCCAAAAGTCTATCCCGAATTTGCCGATATTCTTACACGAATGGTAAAGTTTGATTTTCGGCAACGCTATCCTAGTGCGGAAGCAGCCTATGAGGAGATCAAGGAATTTATCGATCACTATCCGAGTTCTCAGGTCAATCACAGTTTGCCAACGGTACTGATCAGTGCAGAGGCGACTCAAGCCAGCAATCACAGAAGCTCTGCTAACAATGAGACTGTGCGCGATCGCCATTCAGCCCAGAAACAGGGAATATCTAAATTAGGTATTTGGCAACATTTTCAGCCTTGGCACTTGGGCTTAGGAATCATTACTCTAGGAGCTATTACAATTACGGCTCTAGTTCTGATGTTTGGATATTCTAAATCAATAAATTCCAACAATAGTCCTGACGAGTCTTTAGAAAAAGCGGGATTGTCAGAATCTCCAACTAATTCATCGAATATAGTTCCATCCTCAGTCAGAGAATTTACAATCGATGGAGCCAAGGATGCAATTTATGGAGTTACGATTAGTCCTGACAGTAAAATCTTGGCAGGGGGAAACTCAGAGAGGATCATTGAGCTATGGAACTTACAAACAAATCAAAAATTGCGGACTCTGAAAGGGCATACAGGAAGAGTCTATGATGTGAACTTTAGTCCCGATGGCAAGCGTTTAGTCAGTGGCAGTGACGATCGCAAAGTGATTATTTGGGAAGTAGCCACAGGGAAAATTTTACATGCTTTAGAAGGACATCAAGAACGGATATACACTGCCATCTTCAGTCCTGATGGGAAGATGATCGCTAGCTCTAGCGGCGATCGCACCATTCGTTTATGGAATGCCGAAACGGGTAAACCGATCAGGACGCTATCTGAAAAATCATGGGTTTATGATGTTTCCTTTACACCTGATAGCAAAGTTTTAACTAGTGGTAGTAAAGATGGAGCAATTAGATTATGGAATGTGGAGACAGGAAAAGCCCTCAAAACCTTAGTGGAAAGTGGTAGCGCTGTGCGCTCAATTGTCTATAGCAACGATGGTAAAAATATAGCTAGTGCAATGGAAGATCATACTGTTCGTCTATGGGATGGAGGGACAGGACAGTTAAAGGAAGTTCTCACAGGACATAACGGAGAAGTACATACGATCGCTTTTAGCAATAATGGGAATTTACTAGCTAGCGGCAGTGCCGATAAAACGATTCGGATTTGGTTTTTAAAAAACAAGCGATCGCCTCAAGTTTTATCAGAGCATGAGCGCGGTGTGTCATCGGTCGGATTTAGTACTGATCAAAAAATGTTGATCAGTGGCAGTCTTGATGGCAAGATAAAAGTCTGGAAATTAGCCAACTGAATAGACAGCGCTTTACTCTTTGTTCAAAACCCCAAAAAGGATGAGGTGGCGCTTCGCGCCACCTCATCCTTTTTGGGGTTTGAACTGTTAAAATGCAGGTAGCAGTTACGACAGCAAGCATCTAAGCCTCATGACATTAACCTACGAAAAGACCTTGGCAGATCGGGTCAGAGCAGACTTTGAAATTTTAAATCAAGAGGTCAACGGCAAACCCCTCATTTACTTTGACAATGCCGCCAGTTCGCAAAAGCCTAAAGCAGTAATCAATGCTTGGAAATATTATTATGAGCATGACAATGCCAACGTTCATCGTGGCGCTCATACTCTTAGCGCAAGAGCCACTGATGCATACGAAGGAGCGCGGGAAAAGGTTGCCAAATTTGTTAATGCTAAGTCATCTCAGGAAATCATTTATACCCGTAATGCCAGTGAAGCAATTAATCTAGTTGCCTATACTTGGGGTTGGGCAAACTTGAAAGCGGGGGATGAAGTGATTCTCTCGGTCATGGAGCATCACAGCAATATCGTACCTTGGCAATTAATTGCTCAGCGTACAGGCGCAGTTCTTAAGTTTTTAGAACCGACTAGTGAGGGAATATTGAGCGTAGAACAGTTCAAATCCTTGCTCAATCCTAAAACCAAATTAGTTTCAATTGTCCATGTTTCCAATACTCTCGGCTGTGTGAATCCAGTGGAAGAGATGATTCCCTTAGCTCATGCACAGGGCGCGAAGGTATTGCTGGATGCTTGCCAGAGTGTGCCACATATGCCGATTGATGTAAAGGCTCTCGAATGCGATTGGCTCGTGGCTTCAGGGCATAAAATGTGTGCGCCGACGGGAATTGGCTTTCTCTATGGTAAGCGTGACTTATTGCTAGAGATGCCTCCATTTATGGGCGGTGGTGAAATGATTGCCGATGTGTTTCTCGATCATTCCACCTATGCTGGTTTACCTCATAAATTTGAGGCAGGAACTCCTGCGATTGGGGAGGCGATCGCCCTCGGTGCAGCCGTGGATTATTTAACATCGATCGGCATGGATAAAATCCACGCTTACGAACAGGAATTAATTAATTACTTGATGGATTATCTTGATGATATTCCCGACATTAAAATTTATGGTCCCCGTCATAATCGCGCAGGTTTAGCCTCATTCACGATCGCTCACGGGATTCATGCTAATGATCTATCAGCAATGCTCGATCAAGATGGCATTGCGATTCGTTCAGGACATCACTGCACTCAACCATTGCATCGCTTTTTAGGAATTAGTGGTACGGCAAGAGCAAGTGTTTATTTCTATAACACTAAAGCCGAAATCGATACCTTTGTTGCTTCTCTAAAAGATGCGATCGCCTTTTTTAAAAATGTAATGGCATAGACCTATGGTAAGACTTGTTCTATTAGGCGCTTCTGGCTCAGGGAGAACTACCCAAGCTACACATCTACAAGCTTTGCTAAATATTCCTGTGATCTCAACTAGCGAAATTTTGCGATTAGAGATGGCAACGGAGACGGATTTAGGCTTAGAGGTGAAAAGCTTTGTTGATGCGGGTGAATTTGTTCCCGATCTACTGATGATTGCGCTGATGCGATTACGGTTGCAGATGGAAGATGCTCAGCAGGGATGGATTTTAGAAGGTTATCCCCGCACTGCGTTTCAGGCCGAAGAGTTAGATTTTTTGCTGGATGAGTTGGGCTGTCCTCTTGACCAAGCCATTTATTTACAAGCTTCGGAAGAGACATTAATGCAGCGATCGCGATCGCGTGGTGGTTCCGATGACACCATTGAGGTAATTCAGAAACGGATTGAGCAGTTTTTAGATCTAACTATGCCTTTATTGGAATATTACGGCTATAAACAGAAATTACTGACTATCGATAGTGAGTACGATGTAGCCACTGTCAGCGCTCGTCTAGAGCATGGTATTAATCATTTACTGAAATAAGCAGATGGACATAATTAATTACAAACCCAAACCCACAAAGTTGCGCCCCTGCGGGGCGCAACTTTGTGGGTTTGGGAATTGATTTTGCACGAGTACTTAACACCGTAGAATTCATGAGCCTTAGCCCTAATTCTGAAAGAGCATATTGGTTAGCATGGTCGCAAATACGCGGTATTGGGCCTGTGTTAATCAAGCGACTATATCAAGCTTTTGGCTCTATGTCAGAAGCTTGGCAGGCTTTGCCGAGCGATTTGCAAGTAGTGGAAGGTATTGGCGGTCAAACGTTAGAAACCATTCGTCAAGCTCAGCGCGAAGTCGAACCCTTGTCACTATTGGCGATCCATGAGCATAATAATCTCAATTTCTGGACTCCCAGCGATCGCGAATATCCGCAGTTACTTTGGGAAATCCCTGACCCACCACCAATTCTCTACTATCACGGACATCTCATCGATTGGAATGAAAGGAATACAGTCGCGATCGTCGGGACGCGCAACGCTACACCCTATGGAAAGCGTTGGACAAAGAAACTAGTTTCAGCTTTAGCAGGTCGTGGTTTCACAATTATTTCTGGCATGGCGGAAGGTATCGATGGCGAAGCTCACAAAGCTTGTTTGGAAGTTGGCGGTCAAACATTGGCAGTAGTGGGTACAGGCGTTGATCGCATTTATCCCTACAAACACAAATCTCTTTACGAACAAATCGTCGCTTCAGGGTTAGTGGTGAGCGAATATCCCCAAGGTACTGCACCTGATAAAACTCATTTCCCTGCCCGTAATCGGATTATCGCAGGATTGAGCCGTGTTACTTTAGTAATGGAAGCCCCTGAGCGATCGGGAGCCTTAATCACAGCCTATCAAGCCAATGAATATGGACGCGATGTCTATGCTTTACCGAATTCCCTTGAAGTGAGCGAAGCAAAGGGTTGCTTGAAATTATTGGGTAAAGGCGCACAGGCGATTTTAGGTGTAGATGAGCTATTGGAAGCTTTAGGTATGTTACCAAATCTAGATCAGCCTACACCTGCGATCGCTATTTCGGATTTGCCCCTATTACAACAAAACATTCTCCAAGTGATCGGTTTTGGCGATCCCGTTGGCTTAGATTGGATTGTCGAACAAACAAAGTCACCTTCGGGTGAGGTTTTGGGCGCTTTAACTCATTTAGAACTGGTGGGTGCGATCGCGCCATACCCTGGAATGCGATATCAACGTTTAGCATAATCCCTGTACCAAGAAAACCCTTAAAAGTATGGCTTAGCGATACTTTTAAGGGTTTTCTTGGTTTGAGCGCAAAGCGCTGTAGGTTACTTATGGGGCATGACTTCCAATTTTTAAGTGGATGGGGTCAGCAGAGAAATTTACTAAAAGCGTAACTGACTAGAATGAATCAATCCCATTGAGCCACATACATCGGTGTAGTACCATTCCCCATTTGCACCATAAAGGTCAATGTTTTGAGGCGATCGCACTACACATAAAATATTACCGTTAGGAGAGACCCTCACATTTGATGGAGGATCAAAAACAAAAGCAGAATCTGTGCGACTAGAGGGTCGTGTATCAAAGTTACAAACATAGTTAAGCATCTTCATCGTCGCCACCGATTGAGGACTATAGACAGCGCGTTCAGGGAAAGTTGTCCATACTCGATCTTCGCAATTGGCTTGGCTTTCAATGCGATCGCTGCCTAAATAATAGACAAAATCAACACTACGATAACTAGCTCTCGAAATGGAACAAGTATCAATATTGATCGTTTGACCACCTACAGCTCTACCCGCGTAATAGTTACAAGATTGTGCAGCCGACGATTCGCTAAACAGGAAACTAGCAGCGATCGTGGCAAGCAGGATCGGAATAGAAAATCTGCGAGGCTTCATATATACCTCCAAACTCCCACGAGTATATCCTTAATTGTATCATTTAATACAATTAAGAAGAATGACAAATACATAGCTTTACTTACAGCAATAATCAATCAAACTATAGCTATAGCAATCCTAAATGGTTTGTGGAAGGACACCCCGATGGGGTGTCCTTCCACAAACCAAAAAAATCCACAAATGATATAGGACTGCTATATAACCATAAGAAATTTTTTAAAAGCGTTGCAAAGCAACGCTTTTAAAAAATTTCTGGGTTTGAGTTACAACGCAAAATGCTGTAAGTATTGCCTCATATTTCGAGCAACTTCTCAAACACATTCAATAAGAGCAATCAACCCCAGTACAAAGTCTTGTAAACCAGTTTTTCGAGATTACTCTCAGAGCAAAGTCATGTCCTAATGAGCCACCTGTAACCGCATAGCGCAATGCAAATTCTAGGCTTGGATTGTATTGATCTCTCACGATTGGACGCAATTTCTTTAAATCAAAGACAGGAATTTTAAAATTACTAGGAAGCTCTCCCGCTTCCCATAATTCCTGAAGCGCAGTCCATCGGTGATGTCCAGAATCCAGCATCATTTTTGTTGAATCTTGGCGATCGCCAATCATCAGACTTACAAGGGGAATTCCCCTCCATCCATCTGTCAAGATACTCGATTTATATTCATTTACTGCATCTGGACTGTCTTTGCCACCCTTACCATATTGACTAAAAGCCTTGAAAAAATCTTTAGGCTCAAACCAATAGGAAGCTGCCAACATTTTTTTGACTGTGGTAACTGCATGTAATTGCTGCTCTTCTGAGGATTGATCATCATCTTCCTCTCTAAAATGTTCCCATTGAAAATCAACCCAATCCGCAGTTTGTAATAGCGATAATCCATGCTCAAAATCAAAGGCATTTGCCTTAACGACAGACTCAACAATAGCGGTAGATTTAGCAGGTACAACCACATCAATATTTTGCACAGCCTCGACATTGACAATCGATTGTTTGCGTTTAGTGGTTGATGATTGTTTCTTGCTTTGCCATTCAACGAATGATGGATCGTCTAAAACTGCATTAACTCGATCAATGCGATAGAGTTTGAGCAGAGTTGTACTCTTGCTTTTTGGATTTTTCTCCGTCTTGTCACATTCACCCAAAAACTTTTTGATCGCGGGGTCAGTAAAACCATGCAACTCTTTGAGTTCCTTAGATGATATATATTCCGTCTCTGTGCTTGCAATCGTCACTTTATTACCCTTTCCTTCATGCCCAGTAAATTAGTGAAATCAACCGTAGGATGTGGGCTAGCGATCGCTAACCCATGCTTGATATTTACCGTAATTCTCCCAGAGCCGATAAGCGATGGAAACACCAAAATCGGTTTCATAATGAGAATTGCTGTGACATTTACTTTGATGAGTAAACATCCTAATTTAATATCGCGATCCGAAATGAATTGTAAGATTTGGAGGGTTGTGAGAGTGCGCCCCTTCGGGGCGCACTCTCACAACCCATTTAGGATTGCTATATGCTATATTTAAAATATAGGGGATCGTAAGGGTTTCGACGTGTTAGTAGAAGCTATCCCTTGATGCAGGTCGAGAGCGGGCTATCTCTCGTAAATCAATGGCTCAAACAAGTACATGCGAACAACATTGTATCTTTCTCTCGTAAAGCAGCTCCTGTAGCCGCCTAAGAACCTTTTCGGTTTCGAGGTGTGATGTATGACTCCGTTAAATATGTCACTCCAACCCCCAACGGATGCTGCTTATAACTTTCTCTGGTAGGTTATTCGCTCAAGACTTTATCAGTGCATCTTTCGTTGCTAGAGATAATTAGCAATTCCCTCCGTGAGGATCAAATCGGATAAACCTGTGAATGACTGGGAGGTTAGGCGCTAGTGCGGACGGCAGTTCGACTCTGCCCGATTCCATTAACCTAATAAAAAAGGCACTTGCTAAGCAAGTGCCTTTTTTATTATCGGTGTTTCCAGTACCTTCGACACTGGAAACACCAAAACCGATTTTTTGAAAGCCCGCCTACGGTGGGCTTTCAAAAAATCGGTTTTTATAATGAGAATTGCTGAGACGGTGCAGCGCTTATCGACGTAGACAAAACCTGTATGCTAAAAATACAGAAGAATTGCCACAAGCAGTTACAGTAAAACGATCAGTTCACAACTGGGTGAGACATCATGGGGGCTTAGGGAAGAACAAGACTCCAGCTATGGTGAATAGCGTAGCCATTTTGTATTTTGATATTAATCTCCCCGTTAACTTAACTATGAAGAAGACCGCAACCATTAAATCCAAGTCTATGAATAAGCGATCGCTAATTTTCCCAATCATTTTTGCTAGCCTTGCACTTACCACTTTACCTGCGGCAGCTCAATATACGGGCTTAGGTAAAGATAGTCTTGATCCTGCAATTCTCAAGCGCTATGCTCCCCCTGCATTACCGCCAACGGTGACGCGACCGATTGAGTCAATTTTGGATGTGCGATCGCCAGGGCTAGGCATGGTGACACCCGATGGCAAGCAGATGTTTTTTACTTGGGGAATTACAGGAACATTACAGGTATGGCGATTGGATGGGGCGCAAAAATTTCCTGTACAAGTAACGGGAGGACAGGATGCCACAACTATTTCAGGGATGACTCCCGATGGTAAATATCTCTTACTATCCCGCGATCGCCAAGGTGAGGAAAATCCGGGATTATATTTGCAATCAACTAAGGGGGGCGAATTAGAAGAAATTCAACATTTAGCAGGGGTGAGGACTTCGCTGCAATATATCGGAAATGACTCACGCACGATTTATTTCAGTGCCAATGATATTAAGCCCGACTCGGTTGTAATCTATCGCTACGATTTACAAACCAAGAAAAAAGTCCAAATCTCTGGTGGTGATGGCATTTGGTGGATTGCCGATGTGTTTGTCAATCTAGAAACAGGCGATCGCGAGAAGTTTCTCTTTGCCAAAGCAACGGGCAGTCTATCCCGCGAATATTACGAATACGATGTCAAGACTCGTCAAACTACACCACTGCTTGGTCAGAATGAGCAGGAAGAGTATGGCGTTACCTATGGTGTTAGTAAAGACGAATATCTTGTATTAACCCCAAAATTCGGTGAATTTCGTCGCCTTTATCGTTACAAAGACAAAAAATTCACGCCAATTACACCAGAGCTAAAAGCGGATGTATCTGACTTTGATATTGATGATCAGCGCCAGCGCATTCTTTACTCAATTAATGATGGAGGGTACACACGCCTTAAAGCGATCGCGACAAATACTTTGGAGGAAATAAAACTACCTGAATTTGCCAATGCCGATCATATCTATACAGGCTCCACCACTCGCAATGGTCGCTTTACAACTATCGGTGTCGAAACTGCTAAAGCCCCACGCCTCAGCTATGTTTACGATTGGCAGACTCAGAAACTCACCCAATGGGTATTGCCTAGCACGCCCGAAATCGACACCAGCAAGTTTGCCAAGGCTAAGCTCGAAAACTACACAACGCGGGATGGCATATCAATTCCCATGTTTATCTATAACTCACCGCAATGTGAAAATACTGCTCAAAATCCTTTGGAAAAGCCTTGTCCTGTAGTTGTGCATTTTCATGGGGGACCAGAAGGACAAAGTACGGCTGGATTTAATCGGTACGCCCAGTTATTTGTGAATGCAGGATTTGTATTTGTGGAGCCGAATGTGCGCGGTAGTGATGGCTATGGCAAAACTTGGCTGAATGCTGATAATGGTCGCGATCGCCTCAAGGTCATCACCGATATTGAAGATGCAGCAATCTACATTCGCAAAAACTGGCAAATTAATGGGATCACTCCCAAAATCGGCATCGTTGGCGGTAGTTATGGCGGCTATGCAGCACTGATGGGTATGTCTAAGTTTGCAGGCAGTTATGATGCAGGTGTATCAAGTGTTGGCATTAGCAATCTGCTCACATTTTTAAACAATACTGCTCCCTATCGCCGCATTTTGAGAATTAGCGAATATGGTGATCCTGTCAAAGATCGCGAGGCTCTGATTGAGTTATCACCTGTAACCTATAGCGATCGCATCAAAGCCCCATTACTCATCATCCAAGGTGCAAACGATCCGCGCGTTCCTGTTGGTGAAGCCATCCAAATTCAAAAAATCCTAGAACAGAAAAAAATCCCCTCGCAACTAGTCATTTTCCCCGATGAAGGTCACGGCTCCAGCAAGCGCAGCAACCAAGTACTAGAAATTGGCTATACTCTAGACTTCTTTAAAAAATATTTACAAAACTAGCCTTTAGAGAAGGGGTAGTTCTGCGACTTACCCTTTCTCTCTTTCAGCCTAAAATATTGTTTTGTTGTGTTCTAGTAAATCGACAAAAACTATGATTAGAGATATCTCAATTCAAAATTTCAGATGCTTTGAAAATACCTCAATCTCTGGGTTTAAGACAGTCAATCTTATTACTGGTAAAAACAATGCAGGGAAAACGGCACTCCTAGAATCATTATTTGTAGCTAACTCGCCACGACCAGAAACAATTATTTCTCTTAAGAGATATCGTCGAGAATCACCAGAGTTTGAACAAACTTTACCTGAAAGCTCTTGGGATAGTCTATTTTTTAATCAAGATAAATCCAAAAAGATTTCTATCCAAATTAATGAGGAAAGAAATCTTTTTAGTAAGGTCGATATATTTATCAACAATGAGCTTGCTGATTCTCTTATAGAAATAGATGAATCAAATAGTACTTCTGGAAGAATAGCAAAAAGATACATAGATCCATTCCTAAATAGTAAGTCTAAGAGGTCTGGTCTTCAAATAAGTGTAACTGTTAATAATAACACCTATTCTGAAGCTAGCTTGCTTGCCACCAGTCAGAATATTACAGTTCTGCCTAAAAATGTTGAATTCCCAAATATTAAAAATGTATCTTTAATATTAGCATCTGATCTATTTCTAAATATATACCTTGCTAATGAATATGATAAGGCTAGATTTAATAATAGAGATCAAGAAGTATTAAAAGGATTTAAAATCATTGATTCCTCTATACAAGTTGTTGAATCTTTTAACATTGGTAGTCCTATGATTTATCTACAAAAAGAAGACAAAAAAAGATTCCCGTTATCATCATTTGGAGATGCGATCAATAGAGTTGCTGCTATTATTCTTTCGATGGTAAATAACCATAGTAGTGTTCTACTTATAGATGAAGTTGAAAACGGTATTCACCATACTAACCAAGCTAAACTATGGGAAATGATCTTTCGTTTAGCTAGAGAGTTAAACGTACAAGTATTTGCTACTACACATAGCTTAGAAATGCTCACAGCATTTACTAAAGTTGGTTTAGACAATGAGTTTAGTGACTTGGCTGCACACTTTGAAATGGCTCGAAGTGTAAAAACTGGTCAGATTATTGGTATTAAACGCGATATGGAAACTCTTGAGTATAGCTTGTCTCATAATAGGGGGGTTAGAGGTGAGTAATCGTCTAATTGTTGAGAGTAAGAACGATAAATTTTTTATCCAATCTATAGTGAATTACCTCAATATAAGCAATGTAGATGTTTTAGAAATCAATGTAACTGAAAATGATTATTTAGATTTAGATGGTCTAAGTGTAGCTTCTCTAGAAAGAGAGTTAAAAACTATAGAGGCTGATGCTCAAAAAAGTTATGTAAATAAAGTAGGGATAATTTTAGATGCAGACGACTCTCAATTAAAAAATTTAAACAAAATAAATGAAGCGATCATCAAAGTGAAAGTGTTTCCTCAAAATCAAAAGCTAGAAAGAATTAGTCATTTTGTTCCTATTCATTCTATAAATCTTGAAGACCCAATTCAAATAGCTTGTTATTTTGTTAATGTAAATGGAATAGGAGAGCTAGAAACATTATTAAAAGAGATTAGAGCTAAAGATGCAACCTATGCTGATTGTCTTAATAGGTGGCAAGTTTGTCTCCAGAAAAACGGTAAAGATCCAGTATCTTCAAAAGATTTTGATAAATTTTGGATTAGCAATTATCTAAGGTTTGATTGATACTTGCTCTAATCGTGACAAAAAGCAATCTGAGAGAAAGTGTAGTATGTCAGGATTTAGTTACGTTATGACTAAAAAGCTAGATATTTGGAATTTTGAACATCCTGCTTTAAATGAACTCAAAGAGTTTTTAAAATTATTTGACTAAAACAAACTCAAGACTAAAAGTAGAAAATAAAAAAGAGCGCTTTCTAATTAGAAAGCGCTCTTTTTATAGACAAGATTAAGAGTTAACTTTGCCGTAGAATACGCCGCGAATGATTACTTCCTTGGGTTCAACACCACCGAGGTCGTTGTCAGAGGTTTGCTCAGTCTCGAACGTACCAGCGATTTCGCCAGTATCAGCATTCAACTTAGCGATTTGTAAGGACATCGTACCTTTGGAGGTGGAATCATCCTTTACACTTCTGTTGTCAAAAGAGTTGCGCTTTGCAGGTAAAGCTTCAGCAGAGTCATAACCGATCGCTAGACCACGACCCTTAGGATCGATAAAGCCAGAACCACGATAGGTAGGTACATCAGTAGAACCAACGAAATCAACCGATGTGGTGATGCCATTTACACCAGGAGCAGTTTTAGCGTTGAAACCTTTGATCGTGAATAGGATTGCTACCAGTTCACCACCAGGCATTTTGACAGTGATCGGTTGATAGTCTAAACCATCGGTTTCCACTAAGCTGAGGCTACCATCGCTATTGCCAGTAACAGTTGCCTTCACGAAGTCAAGACTAGAGGTTGAGCGAGTCATTAACTTGCTAGCTACAAACTCAGATTTTTTGCGCTTATTGCTGGATTCTTCTTTAACAAAAAAGGAGGTTGGCTCTAGGCAAAGATCTGTAATTTCTACAGATTCACCAGCACCGACGGGAATAAAGTTACGCCCACCACGAGAGGAACCCAAAATGTCGGAACATTTGTTAGCTAAGCCAGTATTTACAATTTGGTCGTAGGTCAAGCCTGGTTCAACAGCAGCGATCGCATTACTTGCAAACACGCCGCTTGCTACTAACATACATAAACTGATACACAATGTAAAAATTGCTTTCGTAAAACTACGAAATTTCATAAATAACCTCTTCTTAATTTAATGGGATTTAACGGGTAGTATTTTAGAGTTAGGACAGATCACGCAAAGCGCAGCCTATGATAACTCTGTAAAAAAATACGATCTAGTTTGGGATTTTAAATTGAGATCGTTAAGGAGTTGGCGGTGCTTTAGACTAGCCATAGAGGTTAGCTAACTAAAGACTTAATTTGTAAAATTCCAATCATCATATTATCGCGCACGAGGGTACTTAGCTTGGCACAAACAGAAATCCAATCACAACAGGGGCAAACTGCTAATTTATCTGAGCTTGAGGCAATCAGCGATCGCCTATGGCAAATTGCTCAGGATCAGCAAAGCGATCCAGCTAATCTTTTGCAAATATTGCGAGTCATAGAATCAATCCATAAACGCATTCGTGACGATTTATTTCAGCCTGCTTTACCGACTAGTCGGCATGAGCTATTTAATCTTTTGCGCGATATTGAGACAAATGGGGGCTGGCCGCATATTTATCGGATGAAAATCAATGAGATTTGTCGATATTTAGCACAGCCTGAAGATTTAGAAGAATAAACTAATATTTCTGGCAAGAATTACTCCTTAAAGCGCTTTACTCTCAAATCCAAACCAAGGAAATGTTTAAAAGTGTTGCTTAGCAATGCTTTTAAACATTTCCTTGCAGTTCATTTGATCAGCAATTGCTGTAAGTTTGTACCAAAAAGCAGAAGAGGCATTTTCAGCCTCTTCTGCTTTTTGGTTTTTATGCTAGAACTAGACGCGGCGATATTGCTGATAAGCAGCAAAAAACAGCCCGCCAAGGGTAATGAAAATAAGACCGAGGCAAATGCCTGACAAAATTGGTTCTACCATAAATATTTATTAAACTCACTGACTTATATCCTACATTCAGCAGGTGATCTGGACAAAAAAATATTTGCCACTAAAGAATGAGGGCTTCAGAGACCCTATTCTCAATAAGAGGATTTTTATTGAATGTACTGGCAATTAAGTACTTATTTGCGATCGCTTAATAGAACGTTAGTCATCCACAAAAGTTGACTAACGCTTACTATACTTTTCTACAGTTGTTAATAATTCCTTCTCTCCAAACGGTTTGGTTAAATATTCCGTAGCTCCCACCATCCGCGCTTTGACGCGATCAATAAAACCATCTTTGCCCGTTAGCATGATAATCGGAACCTTGGCAAACGCACTCGACTTACGCAGCATTCCACATAGCTCATATCCATCAATCTCTGGCATCGTGATATCACACAAAATCAGATCAGGATTATGTTGAAAAATCAAGCTTAAAGCCTTAATCGGACTAGACACCGCCATAACTTGAAAGCCGTGATTATGCAGAATATACTCCACAGCCCGACAAATTGTCACACTATCATCAATGCATAAAATTCTGGGCGACTGTACCTTTACTTGTTGTGGCACACTCATCGCTAATGGCGTAATTGCAACCTGTCCAAGAGCGATCGCTTCACAGATCAACTGTCCAATTTGGCTAATATCCTTCCCCGCATATCGTGACAACTGACGAATTGTCGTTTTGCCATCAATCCAAGAACTTAAAGATGGCAAAGACTCTTCAGTGAGCAATACAGGACATTGATCGATCGACTGTAAAACTGGATAAAATTTCTTCCATGTTTGCAGTTGGCGTAAATATTCTGAACTAAGCTGCGAAAACTTGAATCTGGTTAACTTTGGCGTGAGTGCAGCACTAATTTCAAAAACAAATGTACCTTGATAGAGACCGATAATATCAAAAAGCACCTCTCGGATTGTGCTTTCCAGAATTGTCTTAGCCTGATCAGGACTGAGAATTTTGGATTCTAGAAGCGCCCAAATTTGTCCATACTCTAAAACATTAATCCCCAGTTTCGAGCTAGATAACTGATCGAGCGCATGATCTAACCCCAACCCATGCAAATAATCGCGCAGACGAGTCAAGTTGCTATCAGTATCGGTAGCATAGATCAATTCTCCGTTATCAAAAAATAAAAACCAGAATTTCCCTGTACTAGATTCAATCAACAACTCACCAGTTCGCTGTCCAAACTCGATCAGGTTGATAATGGTATGTACGTCAATTTCTCTGAGCGTGCCTTGCATGAGGTGTTACAAATTTGAGTTTTATCTTGGATGTACAGAGATCTGTCTACATTACCAGAATTTCTTTTAGCCCCTTGATTTTAAGGCTTTTTTAGCAGTAATTCCCATGATAAAAATCATAAAAAAAGAGCGTCAAGCGCTCTTTTTTCTATAAAGGGGGTATACGGGCAATTACACCACTTTTTAGTGGTTCAGGACGCTCTTTCCAAGCAAGCATCCCATCTGAGCGATCGCCATATATTTCGGCACAGGACAAGATTGCTGATGCTGTAGTTGCCATATTGTCCACATCACTGGGTAAATCTCCAAACAAGTAGGAATATTTGCCCTCAGATGCGAAGGCTACGGCGCAAGCATGGCTACATGCACTCATACAGGAAACTGCGAGAATTTCAAACTGCGATCGCCATTCCCAATTTTGATGTAACTGAGAAAGCTCTTTTAGCAATGTTTCACCACCACTAACACCTACCTTTTTGCCATTTTGCCAAGTGCTGGCACAGGTAGTACAAACTAATAACCTATGGATCATCCGTACCTCGATAACAAAGTTTCAGCGCTTCGCACTAAAACCACAAACAAGATTTTAGTTAAAAGTGCTGCTTTGCAACACTTTTAACTAAAATCTTGGCTTTACAAATTACCATTATTTTTCGCCACTAGGTGACGAGTTATAGAGAGCATCAAGTCTGGAACGCGCATCATCAACATTAATTGATTTAATTACCATTAATGGCTCATCGATATATTTACCATCTTTATCCCACAATTCAGGATGAGCATATTGAGGCGATACTCGGCGACTACGATTATCTTGATAGCCTCGTGAATCATTTTGGGAAAGCGCGATCATGCTGCGAATGAGATTACTAATCGCGAAAATAGAGAGGATCGTAAAAGCGAGTATATAAAGAATCTGTACCATATCTACTTTCCTAAAAAAATATGTAAATTAAGTGAACTAAGGTTTAAGAGGAGAAATTAGGGATCAAAATTAAAGTTTTAAATTGCTTGATTACGATAGTAGCGCATCCCCACGGCTTGACACTCCATAAGTAGTTGATGCCAAGGTTTCATTGTTGCCATGTCTACGCCAACTTGATGTCCTGTAACGCGAAACAAGGAGATCGCTACAGCAACTTCTTTAAGAGCGTTTTCGACTCGTTCCAGCAAATTTCTTTGTTCTGACTCTTGTAAAAAATCTATGCGTTCACTAGAGAGTAGTTTTTGAGAGCGGTCAAACCAATAGGTGAAATCTTCTAGTAATGGCTCTAGAAGTTGTCTAAGCATTTCAGGATCAGGACTAGCAGTATTACTCATGGGTCAGATCTTTAGCAGCAAGATTGGTGCTGTGTATAGTTTGTTAAAAGCAGTATTTTTATACTGGCTATTATAGCATTTTGTTACTTTTCTTAACATTAAACAAATCTTATGACTTTTGAGCCAACCGTTGAAGCTTCGGCGAACTTGATCGCACTACAACACTTAATCGATGTGGTGGCAAAGTTACGATCGCCTGATGGTGGATGTCCTTGGGATTTGGAGCAAACGCCTAAAAGCTTGATTCCCTATGTGATTGAGGAAGCCTATGAGGTGGTGGATGCAATTCAGGGTGGTGATAGTAAGGCGATCGCCGAAGAGTTAGGTGACCTGTTAATGCAAGTGGTCTTGCAGTCCCAAATTGCCAGTGAAACTAATCAATTTGCGATCGCCGAAGTTGCCGAAGGCATCGCCCAAAAGTTAATTCGTCGCCATCCCCATGTATTTAGCGATATTAAAGCCGACAGCATGGACGAAATTCATCAAAACTGGGAAAGGATTAAAGCCGAAGAAAAGGGTGAAGATTTAGCCGACACTCAAAAACTGAGCTACAAACTCAAGCGGTATGCGCGATCGCTTCCACCTTTAACGGCTGGGATGAAGATTTCTCAAAAGGCTGCCGCAAATGGGTTTGAGTGGGACAATGCCGATGGAGTATGGGCAAAGTTTCATGAAGAGTTAGATGAGCTGCGCCATGCACTAGAACATGAGTCTAAGGAAAATCAACAGGCGGAATTGGGAGATTTATTATTCACGCTGATCAATGTGGCTCGTTGGTACGATCTCGACCCATCGGAGGCTTTGCAGTCAACTAACCGCAAATTTATTCAGCGTCTAGAGATGATTGAAACTTTAAGCGATCGCCCCATTGATAGTTTCACTGCCGAGGAGCTAGATAATCTCTGGAAACTTGCCAAAGAAAAGCTCAAATAAATAAAGACTCGCAAAGCGAGTCTTTATTTATTTGGTGGTGGGCGCATCTGGAGGCAGAAAACGGGAATCAGAAATTTCAATCAACTTATCAATTGAGGTTTCAGCTAGGAGTTTACGGGCTTTAGCTAGATATTCTAAATGTGGGCATTTATCCCCAAGGACACAGCCATTGGTGCATTCTTCTTGACAATTAACTTGGCGAGACATGGATTTTAAAGCGGTTTATAAACTAAGATTCAAGGCTACTACAATCTCAGAACAGTCTCAATGCTGACCGCATAAAATAAAAAAGAGAGCGCTTTGCGCTCTCTTTTTTATTTTATGCGGTCAGAGAGACTCGAACTCTCACAGCTTTCGCCACCACCACCTCAAGATGGCGTGTCTACCATTCCACCATGACCGCAATTGCTTTTTTAGTGCTTAACTATATTACAGCAGTGGTGCATATTTGCAATACATTTTTGCGCTTTCTAAAGATAAAATCCAAAAACCTGTGGCGCACGCTGCGCGTGCGCCACAGGTTTTGAATCTGGGTTTCATTATGCCTAGCTACTTAACCTGAAATTTTACAAATACCTTCACTGACACTATGGAATCTAAAACTTCAATGACTGAATCATCTCTGCAAAATGATCAGAGCGGGAAGCGATCGCCGAAGCGTTGGTTGCGTCCTGTGGGGATTGCGGGAATTGCGATCGCTAGTTTTTATGGTTCAGTTTGTGCAGGATTATGGTTTGGGCAAACAAAGCTGGTTTTTTCACCAGAAAAGGAAATTACTACCACTCCCGCTCAGTTTAATGCCAAGTACGAGGATGTCTTAATTCCAGTCAAAAATGCTGATGGTACAAGTGAAAATATTCATGGTTGGTGGTTACCCAATGCCAAACAGGAAGAAAAAGCAAATTTAAGCGATCGCCAAGTAATTTTGTATTTGCATGGCAAGGGTAAAAATATTAGTGCTAATGCTAAACATGCCAATCGATTGATGCGAATGGGCTTCTCAGTATTATTGATTGATTATCGGGGCTATGGCAGAAGTGAAGGTGGATTTCCTAGTGAATCATCGGTGTATACAGATGCCCAAACAGCTTGGGACTATTTAATCCAAAAAGGATATCAGCCAAATCAGATCATGATCTATGGACATTCGTTAGGTGGGGCGATCGCGATCGATCTTGCTATTAAGCATCCAAATGCCTTAGGAATGATTATTGATGCTTCGTTTACATCGATGAGTGATATGGCTCAAATCGATCCTAAATATCGAGTTTTCCCCATTGATTTATTAATTCATCAGCGCTTTGATTCGATCGCTAAGGTGCGATCGCTCGCTATACCTGTACTTTATATTCACGGTACTGCGGATGATTTGATTCCTGCGGTCATGTCTCAGCGCTTATATGAGGCAACCCCAACTAGAAAACAAATTGTGCTTATTCCCAATGGCGGACATAACAATAACGCCTCTACCAATGAGCCGTTATATTTAAATTCTATTCGCAGTTTCTTTAAGCTGTAGACACTACTCCCTTCCTAGTCAAGGATTGGTGGTGTAGGGCGAAGCCCTGCACCACCAATTATTAAGTATTGCGTCAAAAGATTACGCTTCGTATCTAGACACATCTACTGAGATCGCCTGTATGATAAGTTCTATATCGAAAGTTATAGAAGAGACTTCTCTTAATCTAAACAAAACGAAAGATTAGTCTTAGAAAATTTACATTTAGTTTACATTCACATAATCAAATGAGAGGTAATGCGGTGACTAATAAATCTGTAGCGTTCAAGCAAATTGATGTACAAGGCGATCTGAGTGAATATGTCGCACATTTACAGTTACACATGGCATTACAAGCCCGTAACCTCGTCCCGAATTTAAGTGGCGATCGCGCTCAGGATAGCCGTAGCAGAATGCTATCAAGTACTCAAGCCGATTTTGAGAGATTAGCTTCTCGCTTGTAATTTAAAAAAGGGGAACGCGATGCGTTCCCCTTTTTTTATTTGCTATGATTTAGAAAAAACAGTCAAAGCAATGACTACAAAAGAAAAGCTTATTCAAGAAATCGAAAAAACCCCCGATATACTGCTAGATAATTTATTGGATTTTCTTCTGTTTGTTAGAAATCGTTATGAAGATAATCAAATTTCTGAAGACAATGAAATTTCTATAGAAGAGCAAGAAATTATTATTGCTTCAAAGCAAGCTTTTGCATCTGGAGATTATCTTACGCTTGATGAGTATCTAGTCGGTCAGGTATGAGCTATCAAGTTATTATTCCGCAACCTGTCCAGAAACAACTGAGCGTTTTTCCAAAATTATTTCAAAGTCGAATTATCACTGCTATTCAGCTTTTGGCTGAAAACCCTCGTCCAAACGGAGTTAAAAAACTCAAGGGGTATGAAAATACATATCGCATTCGGGTAAATGATTACCGTGTTATTTACGAAATTCAAGATCAAGAGTTAATAATTCTTTTGCTAAGTTGTAGTCATCGTAAGGATGCTTATTTACAAGCAAATTTTTACCTTGATCAAGAACAAGGGGCTTAAGCCCCCTGTTCTTCAATTTTTTGGCACAATAGAAAAGTATGATCAAGACAAGTCAGCACTGCTGACTTGTCTTGATGAAAAAAGCTATTTTGAGGTGTCATGCAAGCTGAGACGTTGGATCTGTTGGAATGGAATCGTTTATGTCAGCATTTATCAACATTTACAACGACAAAGCTGGGGGCGATCGCCTCGGCACATTTACCCATACCTGATCGCTATGAAGACACCTTAGAGTTACTCACCCAAACTAAAGAAGCCTATGCCCTCGAAGAGCGAAGTGCAGGCGTATCTTTAGATGGGATTCAAAATATTACGGAAGCGGTATTTCGTGCTGAAAAACAGGGGATTTTGTCGGCTGCTGAGCTATGGGCGATCGCGACGACTTTGGCAGGAGCGCGAAACTTGCGTCGTCAGCTAGACAATGCTGATTACTGCCCAAATTTGCAAATACTGGCTAGCGAATTGCGGACTTATCCTGATGTTGAACAGGAAATATATCGCTGTATTGATGAAGGCGGAAATGTACTGGATCGGGCTTCGGTGCGGTTAGGGGAAATTCGCCATGAGTTAACTTCGGTACGCGATCAGATTATTACCAAGCTGCAAAATATTATGCAGCGTAATGCTAGCTCGCTACAGGAGCAGATTATTACCCAAAGGAGCGATCGCTATGTTTTATCGGTGAAGTCGCCTCAACGCGATCGCATTCCTGGGGTAATTCATGATACTTCCAGCACAGGGATGACGCTATTTGTGGAGCCGAACTCGATCGTACAGTCCAACAATCGCTTGCGGCAATTGCTAAAAATGGAGCAAGCCCAAATCGAGATTATTTTGGCGGAACTGAGTGCCAAGATTACGGCGATCGCGGAAGACTTGCAAAGATTGCTAATTATCGTTACTAAGATCGATCTTGCCGTGGCGCGTGCAAGGTATGGCTATTGGCTAGGAGCAAATCCGCCACATTTTCTAGAGGGTGAGGCGATCGTCTTGCGCCAGTTGCGTCACCCATTACTGGTATGGCAACAACAAAACGAGGAAGGTCGCGAAGTTGTGCCTGTGGATGTGTTGATTTCACCGCAGATCTCCGTAGTTGTGATTACGGGACCCAATACAGGCGGCAAAACTGCAACTTTAAAAACTTTTGGCTTAGCGGCTCTGATGGCAAAGGCGGGAATGTTTATTCCCGCTAAAGAACCTGTAGAAATGCCTTGGTTTGATCTCGTACTTGCTGATATTGGTGATGAGCAGTCACTACAGCAAAATCTATCGACTTTTTCGGGGCATATTCGCCGCATTGGGAGAATTTTGGACTCACTTTCGCACCAATCTCTAGTACTTCTAGATGAAGTTGGGGCAGGGACTGATCCATCCGAAGGCAGTGCGATCGCTACAGCATTATTAGAATATCTAGGCGAACATACAAGACTCGCGATCGCCACGACGCACTTCGGCGAACTCAAGGCTCTGAAATACCAAAATCCTAAATTTGAAAATGCGTCTGTGGAATTTGATGATGCATCCTTTGCGCCCACCTATCGTTTGTTATGGGGTATTCCTGGACGTTCTAATGCCCTTGCGATCGCAGGTCGTTTAGGTTTACCACAGGACATAATCGAAGCCGCCCAAGTGCGTGTCGGGGTTGGATCTGCGGAAATGAATGACGTGATCGCCGAACTGGAAGCTCAGCGCCGCGAACAAACTCAAAAAACCGAAGCAGCAGCACATTTACTCGCGGAAACCGAACGCTTGCATAGAGAAATTTTGGCTCGTGCGGAACTAATGCGATCGCAGGCTAAAGAATTGCGTGAACGGCAAGAAAAAGAGGTGAATGCGGCGATCGCCCAAGCGCAAAAGGAAGTCGGTCGCGTAATCCGCAAGCTGCAAAAAGGTGAACAATTAGGCGAACAGCTAGTTGCGGATGTCCAACGTACTGAGCAGAGAATTGAGGAATTAACTAAGCGCCATATGCCTATTACTCCTGAGCAAAAAGTTGAGGTGCAAGTAAAAATCGGCGATCGCGTTCGCATTCCTAAATTTGGCAAAATTGCTCAAGTATTAACAGTTCCAAATAGTTCAGGTGAATTTTCTGTAAGGTTAGGAACTATGAAGCTAACTGTTAATATCACAGACACCGAAAAAGTCTAAAGTAAAAGCGGCGCAAAGAGCCGCTTTTAATGTTTGGGGTTTTGATGATGTTGCAATTTTTTGAATTTGAAGCCGATTTTGTCACTGCCTTGCGCTGTATTCCTATGCAAGTACGTTACAAACTCGATACCTGTGGCATTAAACTCAAACTACAACATTGGTTAAGTTTTTCCACCATACAACGCCAAAAACTAATTGATTTGCCCTGTACTACTAGCGAAGAAATCGAAAAATACAGAGAACATCTGCGATCGCAAGTTTTTCAAAATTTCAACATATACCCTAGCGACTTGCCCATTGAACAAGATCCTGCGTGGATGCAAACCAATGTGATTCCCCTTAGTGTTTTACAGCAAGCTCAGAAGTTAAACATGACAATCGCCCTAACTCAATGGCAAAATCTCACCCCACTACAACGTTTCGCTCTAATTAAGCTCAGTACATCCGATCACGAAAACAATAATTTCTTACCTGCCTTGCAAGAATTTGGACTTACCACGTAAAAAAAAAGGAGTGCAAAGCACTCCTTTTTTTTATGAAAGTTGGCTCAAACGATAGCCAACACCGTGAATCGTTTCGATCAAATTGTGAGGCGCAGCAGCACCCTTCAACTTGTTCCGTAGACTCTTGATCGTGGCATTGATCGTATCTTCTCTAGGTGGATCAGTAAGCGACCAAACATGTTCCACAATCGTGATCCGCTTCAGGACTTGGCGACCATGATGGAGCAACAACTCTAGGATGTTGTATTCCTTAGGAGTCAAATGCACAGATTGCCCAGCATAGGAAACCTCATGCATACCAGGATCGAGTTGCAGTTCCCCCCAACGCAAAACTGTGGGTTCTGCAATCTGAGCGCGACGTGACAAGGCACGAATACGAGCCATCAACTCAGGTGGATCAATTGGTTTGACGAGATAATCGTCAGCACCAGCATCTAGCCCCTGAACCTTGTCAGTACTCATATCCAGCGCAGTCACCATCAAAATCGGGATGTTATTGCCATGCGCCCGTAAGCGACGACATAAGTTAATCCCATCCAGCTTTGGCAGCATGACATCTAGCAAGATCAGGTTATAGTCGTCAGCTTGAGATTTCTCCCAGCCTTCTTCACCGTCTCTCGCAATATCTACAACACAATGTTGACTAGTTAGCACTTCGGCTAACGTGTCAGCTAAATTGGCATCATCTTCTACAAGGAGAATTCTCATTGGATCGATCAAATCTCAGTTATTTAAGTTTGATAGGTGCTTAGCTATATGCTAACGGATACCTTTACAGGTTTATGAAGAATATGAACTTTATAAATCTCGTTAACATGATTCACCCCTATCTAATTGCATCATATACGAAAGATCGAATGCTTTTTCATAAATGCAAAAATTTTAAGTATTATTGCGACAAAAAAAATCCGCGGTCGTTTTTATTTAAGAAATTTTAAATAAAAAAATCATATACGGTACTTAGTACTGCATAAAAAAACAGAGAAATTTTTGAAAGCGGCGCTTTCAAAAATTTCTCTGGGCTACGGCAACTTTCTATTTGATTTCTGTGACGCTTGGATCGTTGCTGAGTTAAATTGATTCTATAGGTAGCTAGCTGGGCATCATTATCATTAAAAACCAGAGCCAAAACCTGTGGCGCACGCAGCATGTGCGCCACAGGTTTTGGGGATTTATATTTAATTGCACCTAGCTACTTATGGACTCACAAACCCTCAAAATCTTTGTTAAAAAATGATTGCGAATTTATCTACCTTTAAAACAACAGCATCTCAAGAAATTTTTGCTAAAGCCAAGGAGCTAATGCCCGGCGGCGTAAGCTCTCCCGTGCGAGCCTTTAAATCAGTTGGTGGTGAGCCAATCGTGTTTGATCGCGTAAATGGTGCTTATGCATGGGATATCGATGGCAACAAATACATCGACTATGTTGGTTCATGGGGACCTGCGATCGTCGGACATTCCCATCCTGAAGTCATCGAAGCACTACATAAAGCTCTCGAAAAAGGTACAAGTTTCGGCGCTCCCTGCGTTCTTGAAAACCAACTTGCCGAAATGGTGATCGAAGCTGTACCTAGTGTTGAAATGGTGCGTTTTGTGAACTCTGGTACAGAAGCCTGTATGTCAGTACTGCGGCTGATGAGAGCTTTTACAGGTCGTGACAAAATCATTAAGTTCGAAGGCTGCTATCACGGTCACGCGGATATGTTCTTGGTCAAAGCAGGTTCAGGTGTCGCGACCCTCGGCTTGCCCGATTCCCCTGGTGTACCTAAATCCACAACAGCGAATACCCTCACTGCTCCTTATAACGATCTGGAAGCAGTCAAAGCCTTATTTGCGGAAAACCCCGATCAAATCTCTGGCGTAATTATTGAACCAGTAGTCGGTAATGCTGGCTGTATTGTGCCTAAAGATGGATTTTTACAAGGTTTAAAAGAGCTTTGTCAGGCAAATGGTGCTTTGTTAGTATTCGATGAAGTGATGACAGGATTCCGCCTTTCCTACGGTGGCGCACAGGCTCGTTTTGGCGTTACTCCTGACTTGACCACAATGGGCAAGGTCATCGGTGGTGGTTTACCCGTAGGAGCTTATGGTGGGCGCAAAGATATTATGTCGATGGTTGCTCCTGCTGGCCCCATGTATCAGGCTGGAACATTGTCGGGTAACCCTTTGGCGATGACCGCAGGTATTAAAACCATGGAAATCCTCAAACGGACTGGTTCCTATGAATATCTCGAACAGATTACCAAGAAATTAGCCGAAGGTATGTTGGCGATCGCCCATGAAACTGGACATGCTGCAACGGGTAATATTGTTGGGGCGATGTTCGGGATGTTTTTCACTAGTCAACAAGTCTATGACTATGAAGATGCCAAAACCAGCGACACAGCTAAGTTTGCTAAATTCCATCGGGGAATGTTAGAGCATGGCGTTTATCTTGCGCCTTCACAGTTTGAGGCTGGTTTCACATCCCTTGCCCATACTGATGCTGATGTGGAGGCGACATTAGCCGCGACTCGAGCCGTATTGTCGCAAATTGCCGCTTAAAACAATTTTGATGAGATGGGCTTTACTCATCTCATCAAAAATTGTTCATCTTGTAACAGCTTTCGCAAAAAGTCATTTACAATGTTGGTTAATTATTTCTAGGCTGATTCGCTTAAGCTCATTTCGCAAGTCAATTCAGCTTAGAACATCAAAGCATTGAAATTTCTCCTACACAAATCTGATGCTGACAGAAAACTCAACTGCTAGTACTAAATCTAATAATGGTAATTACAACGGCTCTCCTGCGCCTTTACCAAGAGCCGATTACTACATGAGCTTACACAAAGAGCTAGACCATCTTGAAGAAATGGTGCTGGAAAGTGGCCCTCGCGTGATGGGTCATACCGTCATCGATGAAGAAAAACTATGTCAGCAAATTGATCGCGTGAGATTGTCTGTACCTGAGTCGATCGCTAAAGCCGAAGAGATCCTGCTCTACAAACAAGATTTAGTTGCCGAAGCCCAACAATACGCTGAGGATTTGATTAAGTCGGCTGAGCTAAGAGCAAGTCAGCTATTAGAAGAGTCAGTAATAATTCTTCAAGCGGAGCAGGAAGCCAGTCAAATTCGTCGCGAACTCCAAGAGGAATGCGAACAGGTGAAATCGCAAACCCTTAATGAAGTTAACCAAATGCGCCGTCAAGCCCAAAAAGATCTCGATTTATTGCATCAACGGGTAACGGGTGAAGTCCAAGATATGCAGCGGGGTGCTGATGAATATAGCGATCGCGTGCTAGGCAATCTGGAATCTCAGCTAATCGACATGATCAAAATTGTGCAAAATGGACGCAAGGAGTTACGACTATAGTAAGCACTCCTCGATTTTTGATTGGAAATTAAGATGGCGATCGCGGTAGATAAGCAAAATAAATCAGATCTCTTTGAGCAGAAGTTATGGAAAACTAACGAAGCAAGCTAAAATCTACGTCTTAGAGCCAATATATTTGTGTCATGAGAAAATTTGCAGCGCGATCGCTAATTACCCTTGCAGCTATGACCACCGCAATGTTAGCTGCGTCAATATCTGTGCGATCGCAGACCAAGCCAAACACAATGCCAAGCGCAACACCAAACACAACAACGTCAGTCGAGATCTCGCGACCAGAGAAACCAGCAATTCCTTCAAGCAAAAAAGCTAGTTTCGTAAAAATGTTTGAAGATATCGCGATCTCGCCGAAATTTACCCCAAAGGAAATCGAACTGCGGGGCATTAGTGGTGGCGGAGTCGAAACTCAAAAAAAATCAGGACGTAAAGTAACCGAGACAGGCGACTGCATTGGTTTTGTTGACGCAGAACCCGATCACAAAATCACCCTTACAAAACCATTTCGTTCTCTAAAAATGCAGGTCAAAAGCTCTGGCGATACAATTCTGCTAGTGCGCGGACCTGGGGGCAGTTGGTGTAGTGATGATGTTAGCGATCGCAACCCAGAAATTGGCGGCGACTGGCTAGCAGGAACTTACGAAGTATGGGTTGGCTCCTACGAAGAAAACACCTCTTTTCCTTATTTACTTCAACTTACCGAGTAACCATAAAACAATTATGGGCGGCGCTTCGCGCCGCCCATAATTAAATTAAATTGGACAACCTAAAGTTTGGCGGCTGTCATTTTTGGTGAATGGATGCGTACCACTCGCGATCGTACAAAGATATAAACGAGTGCGATCGTCCAAGTTCCGCACGCCACTAAACTCTGTATCCGCACAGGTTCGCAAGTTCTTGAAGATTGCACCACGTAAATTTGTCCCACGTAGATTAGACCCCTTCATAATTGAGCCTGTAAAATCCGCTTCTATCAAATTTGCTCCACTAAAATTAGTGACACTGAGATTAGCCCGAATAAATTTACTATTAGAAGAGTTTGACCAAGTTAAATTTGCCCAGCTTAGGTCTGCATCCGAAAAATTGGCTCCCCTTAGTAAAGCACCTCTCAGGTTTGTCTCAATCAAGTTAGCCCCTGTCAAATTTGACTCAATTAAATTAGCACTACTGAGGTCAGCTTTATTCAAGGTCGAGCCACGCAAATCAATACCAATCAAGACAACGCTGCGTAGTTGAGCGTTGCTAAGATCTATGTTAGAAAAGTTACGTTGTCCCTGTCTGTATAGTTCCAACAGTTGCGCGACTTCCAAAGCGATTACTCCTAACAAAATGATATTGCTTAATTATCTTGAGTTGCTAGCAATAAAAATATAGCGATCACAGGCAACTAGCAAATTTATTTGACAATTTCGGTCTGGGCTAAAATTTTAGCTTACTTTAAGCTTTCACCTCAAGCCAAACTCTGAAAGTCAGAGTATAACAACAAGCTAACAAATAGCGGCTATTCAGTGCGATCGCTATTCCCAAAAATCAATCCCAAAAATCAACATTGAGCATTGTGTCGATATCGCGACCAAATTGCCATGTATCTGGGAATTGGTAGTCAGGATATTCAATCTTGATCCGCTTTAAAGAATTTTCAAAGCAATCATCAAACATTTTTAAGAAGTGCCGTTTCAGACTGGGAGATTGCCGAATCAGCTTATTAATATCTCTACGTTGATCAAATATTGTCAGCAACCAGCCTCTATAGCATTCAGGCATATCTACATAGCATCGTTTGAGAATATGCTCGATTAATCGCTCTAATCTATGCTCAATCTCACGCTTGTTACTGCCTGACAAACCCTCTAACTCCTCTATTAAATTTTCGACATCAAGATTGTGAAAGTCACCCGCCTTCAATTGGGCGATCGCAGTCTCTAGCCATAGATCAAGATCGCGATCGTACAAAGATAATGATGGTGCAATTGCTTGAGTCATATTGCCTCATTTGATTTTTAGTTACAAATTCTATATGAATAGCATTAGGACAGATTGAGCTACTCCCTTCCCAGTCTACAACTAGACATTAAAACCTTAGTGATGCGGCGCTTCGCGCCGCATCACTAAGGTTTTAATGTCGCTTCTATGAATACCATCAGGGGCTTTCCTATGGTCTGGGAAACACTATAAGATATAAGCTAAATATAAACTTTAATTACAGCAATTTCCGAGTAGCCGAACCAAGAGATTTTTAGAAAGTGTTGCTTTGCAACACTTTCTAAAAATCTCTTGGTTCGAGTCTGAACGCAAAGTGCTGTAAGTTGCCCATTACTTTTGTCTAAATTTTCAGTAACCTGCTATGAGTACGACCGAACTTCCTAAACAATATAATCCTCTCGAATCTGAAGCCAAATGGCAAAAATATTGGGAGGAAAGTGGCGTATTTGTAGCTGCCAGCGAAAGTGAAAAAGAACCCTACTGCATCATGATTCCGCCACCCAATGTCACGGGTAGTTTGCATATGGGTCATGCTTTTCAAGAGGTATTAATCGATATCCTGATTCGCTATCATCGGATGCGTGGGTTTAATGCCCTGTGGTTGCCAGGTACAGATCATGCCAGCATTGCTGTGCAGACGATTCTCGATAAACAGATCAAAGCTGAAGGCAAAACCAATCAAGAGATTGGACGCGAGCAGTTTTTAGAGAGAGCATGGAAATGGAAAGCTGAATCGGGCGGTACGATTGTTTCGCAGTTGCGGCGCTTAGGTGTATCCGCCGACTGGACTCGTGAACGCTTCACGATGGATGAAGGCTTATCGAATTCGGTAACCGAAGCTTTTGTCAAACTCTACGAGGCTGGTTTGATTTATCGGGGCGAATATCTAGTTAACTGGTGTCCCGAATCACAATCCGCCGTATCTGATCTAGAAGTTGATAGTAAAGAAGTAAATGGTCACCTTTGGCATTTTCGTTATCCTTTAGCCGATCGCTCTGGATATCTAGTGGTTGCGACTACCCGACCAGAGACAATGTTGGGTGATACGGCTGTGGCTGTCAATCCTGAAGACGATCGCTACAAGCATCTAATTGGCAAGACAATCTTGTTACCAATCATGAATCGCGAAATTCCGATTATTGGCGATCAATATGTAGATAAAGCCTTTGGCAGTGGTTGCGTCAAAATTACCCCTGCCCATGACCCTAATGACTTTGAGATGGGTAAACGTCATCAGCTTCCACTGATCAATATTCTCAATAAAGATGGCTCGATCAATGAGAATGGCGGCGAGTTCCAAGGACAAGATCGCTTTGTAGCGCGTAAAAACGTCGTAGTAAAGCTCGAACAATTGGGCTTATTAGAAAAAATTGAAGACTATACCCATACTGTTCCCTATTCAGAACGGGGTAAAGTGCCTGTCGAACCATTGCTTTCAATTCAGTGGTTTGTGAATATCAAGCCGCTTTCAGACTTTGCGCTTGAACAATTTGATAAGCAGAACTCGCCCACCTTCGTACCCGATCGCTGGGGAAAGGTTTACCGTGATTGGCTAATTCGTCTTAAGGATTGGTGTATTTCCCGTCAACTATGGTGGGGACATCAGATTCCTGCGTGGTATGCCCCTGACGGCACAATTTTTGTAGCACGGACTGAGGCTGAGGCATATGCCCAAACTAAAGCAAAATTTGGTGAAGATGTAACTTTAGAACGTGATCCAGATGTACTCGATACATGGTTCTCGTCAGGTTTATGGCCATTCTCGACTTTGGGCTGGCCAGAGCAGACACAGGACTTGGAGACTTTTTATCCCACAAGTGTGCTAGTTACTGGGTTTGACATTATTTTCTTCTGGGTCGCACGGATGACGATGATGGCAGGCTATTTCACGGGCAAGATGCCTTTTCACACGGTCTATATTCATGGACTGGTGCGAGATGAAAATAATCAGAAGATGTCCAAATCCAAGAATAATGGCATTGATCCATTAGTTCTCATTAATAAATATGGAACTGATGCATTACGCTATTCGCTTGTTAAGGAGGTAACAGGCGCAGGGCAGGACATTCGCCTTGACTACAATCGCAAAACCGATGAATCAACAACCGTAGAGACAGCCCGAAACTTTGCCAATAAGCTTTGGAATGCTTCACGATTTGTGATGATGAACCTCAACTTGGAGCGTGGCGGAGCCATGCTCCAAGTTGAGAATTTAGAACTTGCCGATCGCTGGATTTTGTCGCGTTACTACCAGACGGTTTTGCAAGTGCGTGAACAACTTGATGCCTACAGCATGGGCGAAGCAACCAAGAGCCTGTATGAGTTCTTCTGGGGTGATTTCTGTGATTGGTATATTGAGCTAGTTAAGTCACGTTTACAGGAAACTGCCGACGCTACTTCTCGCGCTACCGTGCAGCAAACCCTTGCCTTTGTCCTCGATGGGATTTTGCGCTTATTGCATCCGTTTATGCCTCACGTCACTGAGGAAATCTGGCAACTACTTACCTACGGTACAAGTGAGCCATCGAGCGATCGCCCAGTGCTCGCGATTCAGCCCTATCCTGAAATTGACACCACCCACATTAATGAAGAATTAGAAGAACAATTCAAGTTAATCATTGGCACAATCCGTACTATTCGCAATCTCCGTGCTGAAGCTGAGATTAAGCCTAGTCTGAAGGTGAAAGTAATTTTACAATCCGACAGCGATCGCGAAAGAGCATTACTAGAAGCAGGACAAAGCTATATTCTTGATTTGGCAAGGGTCGAAGATTTGGCAGTTGTGGCAACCGTCGATGAATCAGTGACCGAAGAGGCGATCGCAGGTGTTGTTGGCACGGTACAGGCGATCGTGTCGCTAGTCGGTGTCGTCGATATTGCCCAATTAATTGCCAAGTTAGAGCGTAGTCTCAAGAAACTAGAAGGGGCGATCGCTTCTAGCCAAGGTCGTTTAAACAATGAAGGCTATATCAAAAAAGCTCCCCCTGACGTGGTGGCAACTGCCCGTGCAGAATTGGAAGAGTCTTTGAAACAACAAGAGATTCTCAAAGCACGTCTAGCTCAGTTGCAAAAATAAATTAGTGATTCCCTAGATCTGCCTGCCCAGATCTCCGACTTTTTCTTTGCAGCCAAAGATTACTTGTGTTAGTCAAAGAAAAAGTCGGAGATCTCAATCTCTCAGCAACTGCAAGTAATAATTAATTTATTGAGATGTTAAACGCTACCCTATCCGACAAGCTCGATCGCCTACGTCAAATATTTAATGAGTCATCACAAGTAGTAGTTGCCTATTCAGGTGGTATCGATAGCACCCTTGTCGCCAAGATTGCCTTTGATGTTTTGGGTGATCAAGCTTTAGCCATTACTGCTAACTCCCCCTCATTATTACCTGCCGATCTTGCTGCGGCTCAAGTACAAGCGGAATTTATGGGACTCAAACATCAAATCGTCCAAACCGATGAGATGAATAACCCCAACTACACCTCCAATCCAATTAACCGTTGCTATTTCTGCAAAAGTGAACTACACGACACGCTCAAGCCATTGGCGAAAAGCATGGGCTATAGCTATGTCGTCGATGGCTTAAATGCTGATGATTTGCAAGATTATCGACCAGGAATTCAAGCAGCAAAAGAACGTGGCGTGCGATCGCCTCTTGCCGAAGTGGGGATTAGCAAACTCGAAGTCCGTATGTTATCGCAATATTTAGGAATGCCTTGGTGGGATAAGCCTTCGCAACCATGCCTCAGTTCGCGATTTCCCTATGGTGAAGAGATTACAATCGAGAAATTACGTCGCGTAGGCAATGCCGAACAGTATCTACGCGATCGCGGCTGGAAAGGCGATATCCGTGTGCGATCAATGGGCGATACAGCAAAAATCGAAGTTTCAAGCGATCGGCTGCTCGAATTTATGAACTTTATGGCGATCGCGGATCTGACTAAAACCTTCCGTGAATATGGATTTAGTTCGATTACCTTGGATTTAGAAGGCTTTCGGAGTGGAAAGCTGAATGATGCGATCGCGAAATAGCCCCCAAAAAGAGTCTGCTTGAAGTGCAGACTCTTTTTGGGGGAAACATTGTGATTTTTTGAAGATTTTTGAAAAAGTTTCTGTTGATTGATTAAAAATTCTTATACTTTGTCTTTAAATGTTTTGCTTAACTTCTTAGTTATTCTGAGCCAGTTACGATTTTTTTAACGCAAAAATCTAAATTTAGTTTAAATCGAACATATTTATCAAAATAATTCTAAATAGTTTCTATAAATTGGGTTTTAGTATCTACCTTTAGATTGATTTATTACTATTTCTGACACTTTATTTCTGAGATCAAGTCTTCATAAGGTTTACATACGAACAAAACTCAAGAGTAATTGTCAACTAAACTGAAATTTTCTTGTATATTGAGGCGTTATGCATATAAAACTTGTTTGACAGCAAAAATACCTACTTCTAAAGACATACTTTTATGGATATTTTTTTGTGACTATTGGCACAAAGTTCCATTTTTATAAAGAATTCTAATGAGAAAGAAGCAAAATTTCGATTTTCAACAAAAAAGATAGCCTCTAAGCTTTTCCCAGTAAGGATTTGAATAGCAAGTTATTGCCATTTTGAATAACCATGTTAATCTGATCAACGAGGACAAGATTATTAATGTTTTGTTCCTAATTAGCGAAATTGCTTTTCAGTAGTTTTGTCTGTAATCACTTAACAGTCGAGCTTTTATCAATAATTTAGTCGTTTATCTTCTTTTCTGCTTTACCTATGCTTAATTGGAACTGGAGCTACACTCTCTCTACCTCAGTGGTAGCTCTTGCTATCGTCTCAAGTCTTGCTAGCCATAGCGCACAGGCTCAAACAGGATCTCAACTAGAAGTCAAAGCTACTAATGCATCTTCTCTATCCAACCCTGCTAATTCTTTAAAGGTTGGAGAAACGCGATCGCAGTCTTTAACTAGAACTAAAGATGATTCGATCGCTCGTATCCATACCCATAAACTAAATGGCAAAAATGCTGCCACAGTCTATGTTCGTGGTATCCCTGTAGTTACTTATATTGAATCCGAAGAATCTGCAAAATCAGCTTCAGAAAATACTGCAAATACTTCGTCAGGTTCATTAAAAACTAAAGGCGAAACTAAAAAGAACTCAGAATCAGTTAAGTTACCAGCAAGTACTACTGACTTAGAACCTAGTAACTCAGATAGCCCTGCCAAATCAGCAGATGATAGTTCTGAAAACCTGCTAACTTCAGCTAACCCTGTCGAAAGAGCTACCGCCGCCGCCGCCTTGATTAATCAACTTAATCGTGATGGTATTGACGCAAATAAAATCATCCCAGCTTGGAAAAATGGCAACTACGTGATCAAATTAGGCGATCGTGCCATGTTGAAATTTGATCAGCAAGCAGTTTTCCCAGAATCCTTACAAAATCAAACACAGGATGTTTTAGAGTCCGCAAATCTGCTGCGCCGACTCCTTGGTGGTGCTAATCCTGTACTTGAGGTTGTCAATGCTCCCAAGACTCAATTTGCGACTAGATCATCCTTGACCCCAGCATTAAATAATCGCATTGTGGGCGTAATGTCTGGCATGGCTTCATGGTATGGACCTGGCTTTGATGGAAACTACAGTGCTAGTGGGGAAATCTTTAATGCTAGTGAGTTAACTGCCGCGCATCCTAGCTTACCCTTTGGTACTTTGGTAAGGGTTGTGAACATGGATAATAATCAGTCTGTAGTAGTACGCATTAATGATCGCGGTCCCTATGCCCATGGTCGAGTGATCGACATTTCCACAGCAGCCGCTAGTGTCATTGGTCTAATTTCTTCTGGGGTTGCTCCCGTCAGACTCGAAGTATTGTCTAAGTAACCAGCAATTCTCATTATGAAACCGATTTTGGTGTTTCCATCGCCAAAGGCGATGGAAACACCAAAATCGGTTTTTTGAAAGCCGATTTTTATAATAAGAATTGTGCTAAACACCAAAAAGAGAGTGCTTTGCACTCTCTTTTTGGATGATCAGTTATAAAAAGCATAGTCATCTCCTACCTGAGACGGCTATGCTTTTTATGGTGATTTCGTTGAGGTTGATTGCTTGACACAGCTATTTACTACGATCGCTTCTTTGCGTAATTACTTAAAGACCCAAAAAGCACAACAGTCCTTAGGACAAGTATCTATTGGGCTTGTACCAACTATGGGGGCTTTGCACATTGGACATTTGAGCCTAATTGATCGGGCCAGAACTGAAAATGCTTGCGTAGTTGTCAGCATTTTTGTCAATCCTTTGCAATTCGGGGCAGGGGAAGATTTTGATAAATATCCGCGCACATTAGATCATGACTTCCAACTTTGTGAAAATGCAGGAGTTGATGCAATTTTTGCGCCAGATCCTCAAGAGATGGGCATAAATGACATCAGCAAAATCACCCAAGTAATCCCGCCACCCGCAATGACTGAGATTCTATGTGGGCGATCGCGGGTTGGACATTTTCAAGGTGTCGCCACAATCGTGACCAAGCTCTTGAATGCAGTACAGCCTGATCGAGCTTATTTTGGTTGCAAAGATGGACAGCAACTAGCGATTATTCGAAAACTGGTAGCTGATTTAAACTTGCCTATGGAGATTATTGGGTGTCCGACGGTGCGCGAACCAAGTGGATTAGCCTACAGTTCTCGTAATCAATACTTGTCTATCAGCGATCGCGTTTTAGCAGCCCATATTTATCAAGGCTTAATCCAAGCTCAACAGCAATTTTTTCTTTGCTATGAACTTTGTTATCCAGACCAAATTATCGAAGCAGCCCAAAATTATTTAGCGAAGCTACCTGAAATTAATCTAGAGTATATTGAGTTAGTCGATGCCAAGACCTTGCAACCATGTACTCAAATTACTTCTGAAGCAGAGTTAATGCTGGCGATCGCGGCTCGAATTGGAAATACACGCTTGATCGATAATATTTTGCTGAGTCATACTATCACCCCTAGAAAACCGATCATTGCGATCGATGGGCCCGCAGGTGCGGGCAAATCCACGGTTACCAAACAAGTTGCCAATAAATTAGGTTTGTTGTTTTTAGATACAGGCGCTATGTATCGTAGTGTTACCCTTGCTGTGTTACGCGAAGGTATTGATTTACGAGAGCAAGACAAAGTGCAAGCGATCGCCGCCAACTCAAAAATCCAACTATTTGCGAATCCAATCGCAGGTAAGCCGATGCAGGTGCTGCTCAATGGCGAAGATATCACCACCGAGATCCGCACCCCTGAAGTTACCGCCAATGTTTCCGCGATCGCCGCCCAAGCCGCTGTACGTGAAATTTTGGTAAAGCAACAACAATTGATTGGGCAGACAGGCGGTGTGGTCATGGAAGGGCGTGACATTGGAACCCATGTATTTCCTGATGCTGAAGTTAAAGTCTTTTTGACTGCCTCAGCAGAGGAACGCGCCAAACGTCGGCAAGCCGATCTGATCGCACAAGGTCAAGTTGCGCCCGACCTCGCTACCCTTGAGCATGAAATCCAAGAACGAGATCGCAAAGACTCCACTCGCGACCATTCACCCCTAACTCAGGCGGTCGATGCAACTTTAGTCAACACAGATGGTCTAACTATAGAAGAAGTGGTCGCAGCCATTGTAAATTTGTATGAACAAAAGGTACAAAACCTATGAAGCCATTAAGCATGATTTACCAATCGCTGTTGCAAGGAAAAGGGAAAAAGGAAAAAGGAAAAATTCATAATCAATCACCAATTACTAAATTGTTTTTAATTGCAATTCCAATTTTGGCGATCGCTTCTAGTTCATTTTCATCGACACAAGCCCAAACTAACACGGCGCTAACAATCCGTGCTGATGTCCAAGAAGCAAACTCAAACACGGGTGTGGTTACGGCAACTGGCAACGTAAAGATGAGCTATCCTGCCCGACAGATTGATGCGATCGCTGAGCAAGCACAGTATTTTTCTAAGGAGCAGCGTGTAGTCTTAACAGGTAATGTGATTGTTACCCAAGAAGGTGTCAATAGCATCAAAGCCCAAACTGTCACCTATCTCGTCAGTGAAGGTAAATTTGTCGCGTCACCACCCGCTAATCAACAGGTCGAAACTATTTATGTAGTACCAGATCGGGATGTTGCTAGTACACCAGCAACTTCAGCAACGCCTGTAACCCAGATCAAACCTGCCTTTAAAAAACAACAAATCAGTCCCCCCACAGCGATAATTTCTCCTGAAAAGTTACAACCAAAACCACAGGAAATTATTCTTGATGATAAGTAGGATCAATTACGAATTACAAATTACGAATTAATAATTCGTAATTCGTAATTCGTAATTATTAATTCGTAATTGCCAACCAACTATCAACTGAGTAATGCAAATCTCCCTCGACAACGTTAGTAAAAACTACAGTGGCCGGCAAGTCGTTCAGCAAGTGAGCCTCACCGTCAAGCAGGGGGAAATTGTTGGACTGCTGGGACCAAATGGTGCGGGCAAAACTACATCGTTTTACATGGCAACGGGACTAATTCAGCCCGATAGTGGCAGTGTCTGGCTCGATCAACAAGATATTACCCGTTTACCAATTCATAAAAGGGCGCGAATGGGCATGGCTTACCTAGCCCAAGAAGCGACCATCTTTAGACAATTATCGGTGCGTGATAATTTGCTATTGGTGATGCAGCAAACCAATGTACCAAAGAAATTACAAGTTCATCGACTGCGTACTTTGTTGGAAGAGTTTCGGCTGACCAAAATTGCTGATACGATGGGAATCCAAGTGTCAGGCGGAGAGCGTCGGCGTACTGAAATCGCTAGAGCGTTGGCGGTTGGGCAAGAAGGACCCAAGTTTATCTTGCTAGATGAACCCTTTGCGGGTATCGATCCGATCGCTGTTAGCGAAATTCAGACCATCATCAAAAACTTACGCGATCGCAATATGGGCGTGTTAATTACGGATCATAATGTTCGCGAGACTTTAACAATTACTGATCGCGCCTATATCATGCGTGAAGGCGAAGTTTTTGCTGACGGTTCTAGTCGAGAATTAGCGGACGATCCTGATGTCCGCAAATACTATCTCGGCGAAAAGTTTCATTTTTGATTATTTTTTGCAACACCTACGGTGTTGCAAAAATAATTAACCCAAAAACCTGTAATCTCGATAAAGGAAATGGCAACCTTACAAACGACTCAACCAAGGAAAAAAGTTACAAACGTGTCGCTAGGATGGCTACCGAGATTGTCGATCATGGATCGCTATTTATTCACGCAGATGCTGACCCCATTTTTGTTTGGGGTGGGTGCATTTTCCTCCGTGATTTTAGCGATCGGCTCTTTATTTGAACTGATTCGCCTGATTACTGATGCAGGATTAAGCGTATTAACAGCGTTTCAGATTTTTGGTTACCAAATCCCAGGCTTCATGGTGTACTCATTCCCGATGTCGATGTTGTTAGCAACATTGCTTTCCTATAGCCGTATGTCAGGCGATGGTGAGACAACGGCTTTACGCAGTTGTGGGGTAAGTGCTTACCGTTTAGTTTTACCTGCGTTGGTGTTGAGCCTATTTGTGACGGGGCTGACCTATGTATTTAATGAGGCGATCGTCCCTGCGGCAAACTGGCAATCACGCAGCACCTTGCGAGCGGCTCTAAATCAAGAGAATGTGCAGTTTAAAAACCAAGATATTTTTTATCAACAATATGGAGAAGTGCCACAGGAAGATGGCACATCGAAGCAAGGATTAGTGCGGAGTTTTTATGCCCGCAGCTTTGATGGTAAAGAGATGCGTGGCTTAACGGTTTTAGACTTTTCGCAAGGACAGCTTCAGCAAATTCTTGCTGCCGAGTCCGCAGTCTGGATTCCTGAGCAAAATGTTTGGAGATTTAGCAAAGGCACAACCTATCTGGTGGGACCAGATGGTAATTACCGCAGTATTCTCCGCTTTGAAGATCAAAATCTGCAATTGCCTCGTGCGCCCCTTGACGTAGCTCAAGAGCAGCGTAGTGCTGAAGAAATGAATATTGCGGATATTCGTCGTAATATCGATTTGCTCAAGCAATCTGGCAATACTAAAGAAATCCGTAAGCTCGAAGTCAGACTTGAGCAGAAATATGCGTTGCCGTTTATCTGTGTGGTCTTTGCGATCGTTGGTGCATCATTAGGAATGCGTCCTCAGCGTACTGGTGCGGCGATCGGTTTTGGCTTGAGCGTGTTAATTATTTTTGGCTATTATCTACTGCTATTTATCTGTGGCGCTTTGGGTCAAGTGGAATTTCTCTCACCGATCGCGGCGGCCTGGATGCCTAATTTAATTGGGATCACGGCTGGCGTGATTATTCTCACTCGTGTTACATAAGAATAGAGGGGGCGCAAAGCGCCCCCTCTATTCTGTTTTCTGCTCAAATTGAATTTGTTGATATAGATCGCTAACTGCTATTTCAACGTTTACGGATTTGAGAAATAGGCGATCGCCCAAACCATATTCAAAAAACACCCATTGCCCCTGCTCATTGCGCTGAAATACTTCTACCATTGGCTGCTCGACTTGAACTAATACATATTCTTGTAAAGTGTCGAACTGGCGGTATTGTGAAAACTTGAATCCACGATCATAGGCTTCGGTTGATGGTGAGAGGACTTCGATAATTAGACAAGGAAAAGCAACTACTAGAGCATCATTGCGATCGCGTTCATCACAGGTAACCACCACGTCTGGATAAAAATATTTGCGTTTGGGTTTTACCTGTACTTTGACATCAGCGATATAGACTTCGCAGGGGTGATCGACGAGGGCATCATCTAAAATTTTAGAAAAGTTAAGTGAGACACGATTATGGTCACGAGTGCCGCCAGCCATGGCGATCACTTCACCATCACAGAACTCATGGCGCATTTCTTGGGTTGATTCCCAAGCGATATATTCTTCGTAGGTCATCAATAAGCGATCTGGTAAAGCAACCATAATTTCCAACAGTAGGTAGTGGTTTATAGATTTAATTTTAACTTCACCGAAAACGCCAAAAGGCAACGCTTCGCGTTGCCTTTTGGCGTTATTTCTTTTTGGTAGATTTGCTCACAGGAACTTCAACGATCGCATCCTCAATTTCCGTTACAGTTTCTTCCTCATCAGCATTCTCTGCAACTGCAACAGGTTCGGGATCAGCAGTAATGTCCCCAGAAGTCTCTACAGCTACACTTTCGACAGGAACCTTAACTTCTGCATTAGGAGACTTAAGAGCTTCATCAAGGACTTGACGTGCATTCTCAGCTTGCGATCGCGCATCGAGAAATTTCATATTAAGCTGAGCAAAGCTTTTGAGGGTTTTAAAACCTTCCTTAAGACTATTGATTTGCTCCTCAGTGACAATCTCATCGCTAAACAAAATATCGATTTGCGATCGCACCTGCATCGCATCAGAACGTAGTTCTTGGACTTTGATTTTGAGTGTGGCAAGATTGTTTAGGACTTGCACGGCTTGAGTTATGGGATCTTCGCGATCTTCAGACATGGAAAGTTCTCTCACTTCGATAAATTGGTCGGGACTAAAGCCATCGGCAAGATCAGTATCAAGTTTGCCTGAGTCCATCAGTTCCATTAGCTCTGCCATCGCCTTTTCACGCGCTTTTGGCGAATCTTTTCCAGCAACGGTCAAGACAACTTCGGGACTCTGGGCAAGGGTATAGCGTGCCATATTTTTTAACTTACATTAGTTTGCAAATAAATAAGCGGTAAACCTATGCAAATCAAGGCTTTTCCAAACTATTTATTGTTGAATTACGATCTTAACTTGTTTTTAGCATGAGAGTTCGCATAGCAAACTCTCATGCTAAAAACAAAAGTTACATCCAAAGTTACGCTTTGTGTCTCATGCGATCGCCAAATCAAGTCCGCTAAGATTCATGGTCTAGATAGAATTATGCCAAAACACAAAACGGCTACGCTGTTTTATGTTTTAAAACCCTTACGGGGTTTAATTTTTATTTTCTATCTGAGTAACGCTAGAACATATTCGGGGATAGTCGTTCGTACCCATGGATTCTACCCTCCTAGATCAAATCCGCCACCTATGCCGCGATCGCGCCGCCTATGAACACCTCAAAGCCATCTTGGTGCAGCAGGAGCGCGTCCATCAACTTAGCTGGGAAGAGCGGTATGAAAAGCTGATCTCAGCACAGTCCACCGAGGCTCCAAACTCAGATATTTTTAGCAATATCATTGCTAGGGAAAAAGCGCTTGCCCAACTTGCTGATGCCATTCAGAGATCGCCATCCTTAGAACTAGTTTTACAAATTGCCGTCCAAGTCGCTCAAAAACTATTGCAGGTAGATCGGGTCGCGATCTTTCGTTGTCATCCTGATGGACGGGGTGAGTTTGTCACTGATGCGATCGCCACAGGGCTAGCATCTTTGGCTGATATGCCCGAAAGACAGCTTTCATTGGCTCGTCACATGATCGAGTCTACCCATACAGAACATTCAGCTCAGACCATTGATAGCATTCGTACTTCTAGCTTGTCGTCTCATATCGTGACGCTGCTGGAACAGATCGGGATTTCATTCTATGCTGCAAATAAGATCTATGCAGGTCAAGAAGTTTGGGGAACTCTGGTGGCTTTTCATGGTAGCGCTTATCATAGTTGGTCAGATAGTGATCGCACTTCTCTATCGTTAATTGCGGCTCAAATTGGAATTGCCATCGCCTTAACTAATTTACGTCAACAGTCTCAGGAGCTAACCGATGATTTACAAACTCTACAGGTTGAATTAGACAATTTACAGCAAACAGTTGTAGAGATTGCTGAGAGAGAGGCTAAGTCAACTATTGCATCAGCAATTTCATCTATTGAACAGATTACTGAGCCAACTATTGCCCAAATCATTCCGCCAATTGCTCAAGATTTAGTTGAAGATAATTCTACTAAATCTGCAAATAATGATTTAGAGTCTAATGATTTAGTTGTTAGTCAAGCAGATCAAGCTTTAGATGAAAAAGAGAGTGAATTAAAAGAACCATCTGTTAATCCAGAAGAGACAGAAGAAATTACAGATTCTAAGACAGATTCTCAATATGTACCAATTCCCCAAAATGGATTGCCACCACTCTTTTTAGCTCCAGACTCTAGTGTGCCTTCCTCTGAAATTGAAGATGAGAAGTTAGATCATAATATTACGCCAGACGAGTTGGCGATCGCTTCTAATCAAGATGATATCTCTGCCGATATTACGCCATTGGAACCGTTGATTGAGTTCGAGAAAGATGATGACATTACCCCATTTGAACCACTGATTGATTTTGAGAAGGTTGTTATTCCTGAAAATATTACACCAGTTGAACCAGCAATCAAGTTTGAGAAAGCTGATATCTCCTATGTAATTATGCCTGATAATCTTAAAGTGATTTCAGTCAGCGAATCAGAATCAGAAGAAGCTGAAACCGCAGCAGTTGAGCGAGAGGAAGTTTCTGTTGCTGAGACAGATAGTTTCCTTACAGAGACTCCTAATCTAGAATCTAGTCCAGAGTTAAATAAAATTGATGAATTAGAAACAAGTCAGTTAGAAGCAAGTGAGCCAGAAAGCACTTCACCTGAAACCAGTTATCTAGAAAGCGCTGAAACTGAAATATTAGATTCACAACTCTCTCAGTCCGAAAATCTAGAACCAGAAAATCTAGAACCAGAAAATCTTGAGTTAGAAAAAGCTGAGTCAGAAGCGATCGCACTAGAAGCAGCAGAACTGCAACCTGTGGAAACAGAGGAGATCATTGCATCTCAATCCATTGAACTAGAACCAGAAACAATTACACCACAGCCTATTCAACAAGAAGATCTACAAGAAACTCAACAGATTGATGTAGATATAACTTTAGGATTAGAGAGGGATCACGATGATGATGAGCCAGCGATCGAGCCACAGTTTATGGAAACGATTTTAGAGATTGCGGGTAATGATCTCAAAGCAAAAGATTTTTTATTGAATGTGATTGACTCGTATTTAGAAGATACACCTCGTCTAGTCCAAGAGATCGACAAGGCTCTTGCCGTGAATGATCAGCCCCGACTATTGCAATCTTTGAATACCTTGCGCTCAAGTAGTGACTATATCGGTGCATTAACGCTTTCCTATCAATGTCGTCAACTCGAATCAGCAGTAAAGGCAAATTATGTAGTGTTGATTTATGCTTGCCTATCACGGGTAGCGATCGAGGCTCAGAGAGCAACTGATGCATTACGCATAGCGCGATCGCACTATAAGTTATAAAGTAGAGGAGCGCGTCACGCCCTTCTACTTTAATTGGTTTACCTGCACATGATTGGCAAAGTGATTAGTGGCAGATATCAAATCATCCAAAGCCTTGGAGGTGGAGGATTTGGGCAGACCTTTTTAGCTGAAGATTTGCAGTTGCCAGACCATCATAAATGTGTAGTCAAACGACTACAACCGACCTCAAACGAGAATTTTGTATGGGAAATTGCGAGTCGTTTATTTGAGACTGAGGCTAGGGTTTTACATAAACTTGGTAATCACGATCGCATTCCGCGTTTGCTAGCGCATTTTGCAGAAGATCATGAGTTTTATTTGGTGCAAGAGTTGGTTGAAGGCTATGACCTTGCTCATGAGATCACCTCCGTTGAGCGATCTGCTGATGGCTATCCAGTAGGGCGAATGAATGAAGCACAGGCGATCGCTTTTTTAATTGATGTACTGGAGATTCTCACATTTGTCCATCAGCAGGGCGCAATCCATCGCGATATTAAACCCGCCAACCTCATGCGTCGGCGCACCGATGGCAGGTTGGTATTGATTGATTTTGGTGCGGTTAAGCAAGTGGGAACGGCGATCGCCGCCTCGACTATTGGCTCTACGGTTGCCATCGGTACGGATGGTTATATGCCCAATGAGCAGGCGATCGGTAAGCCTAGACCCTGTAGTGATCTTTATGCAGTTGGGGCGATCACCATCCAAGGACTGACAGGAGTTGCCCCCAACTTATTATCTGAAGATTTAGAAACAGGCGAATTAGCTTGGCGACATTCTCCAGACCATGCAGCTTTAAAATATCGCGCTCAGGTCAGTGATGAATTTGCCATGATCATCGATAAGTTAGTCAAATATGACTTTCGCGATCGCTATCAGTCTGCCGAGGTTGTATTGATCGATTTACAAAAGCTAAAAGTACCGATCGCGCCAACGCTTTTATCTACGACTGTGCAGACTAATTTTCCAAAATTAACATCGGCTTTTAACCCAAATGATGATGTCGCAACAAAATTTTCGCCAATAGCTGCGCCCAAAGATCATCTGCAATTTGTCCATAAAAATCGGTTAGTACTCATTGCCGTGGGAATCGTATCGGTGATCGCCGTTATCGGTGCGGTGATGTTTCTCCGCCCATCACCTACGATCACAAACGAGGTGAAGATTACCGCTAGCTCAAGTGCCAAATATCTATTTCTGTCAGAACGAGCAATCCGTGATCAAGATTTGGCAGATAAGAGCGCGCTTGAACTAGATATCATGCGAAATGAAGTATTTGCCCGTTATGGTCGCCGTTTTCAAGATCCTGAATTGCAGTCATATTTCAGCAGCCAGCCTTGGTACAAGCCACTATATGCACCTGATCAGTTTCCTGAAGAGCTACTAACACCCATAGAAATGCAAAATGTTACCTATATCCGCGAGTTTCAAAAGCGCACAAACCCCAAATATAGCCCTTCTCAAAATACTGCTAACAATTTGCAAAATCCGCAATGTGACTACACTAGACGTTTAGTCTCCGATCCTCAGCCGCCGATCAATGTGCGTCAGGGTGCGGGAGTAGATTATGCGATCGTGGGTAAACTGGACAATGGCACGCAAATTACCGTGCAGAGCGAAAAGCAAGGTTGGTTGCAAATTTCTGCCCCGATCGCTGGTTGGATTGCAGCTAATCGCACCAAACCCATATGTTTATAAAAAACGAAATGCGCCGCATTTCATTTTTTATAAACATATGGGCGATCGCTGATGTTACGTTTCAAAAACCCAAATAAATGAAGGCGGCGCGAAGCGCCGCCTTCATTTATTTGGGTTAAATCACTGTAAAATTCATTTATGGTCGCACAACGCACCATTATCCAAATTCCACTTATTAGATTGATGCTGTGACAGAAATTTCTGATTGGAGCGATGTAGAAGCTCAACTCAAAGAAACTAGAGAACTATTAGAAGAAATCGAACAGCGTTTTCTACAGGTTCACCGTGACTCGCTCAGACAGCAGGAACTGCTAACCCAACAAGAAGAAATCAGATCGCAAATTCAAGATACTTCAGGCGATCGCGCTCAGCATAATAGCAACTCAAAAATTCGCCGCAAGCCTAATTCTCTCAATGGGCGAGCAACCCCTAGCCCTCATAAAGAAGAGCTACTCAAACAATTACAAGAAGTAGGCGAGCAACTTGAACAAATCGAAGCGAATCTCGAAAGCCGCCTGCTCTCTTGGAGTAGTTTTCGTGAACCATTTTGGCAGATCGTTCGTTTTGTCGGGATTGGCATAATTATCGGCGTAATTTTGAGAAGTTGTGCCAATTAAAAAAATAGATTTGGGCGCAGCCCAAATCTATTTTTTTAATTTTGAACCTTTTGATCGTGGTGCTTGTCAAAACCCTCGTACAGATAATTAAGCCTTCTCACAAAGGGGAAAATCAAATGTTTCGTAATATCAAAAGCTTGTTGGCGATCGCTTGTGTAACCGTAGCAGTTGGAGCCGTGGCAATTCCAAATCTCGTTGCTGCACAAAATACCACTCAAAATAGCACCGAAAAACGCAAACCCCGTCAAGGCGAAGGCTGGAAACAGTTGAACTTGACTGAAGCCCAAAAGACTCAAATGAAGTCTATTCGCGAAAGTGCAAAAGCTCGTAGCCAAGCTGTTTTGACTGCTGAACAACGCGCAATTATGGAACAAGCTCGTCAATCTGGCGATCGCAAGGGTGTACGCAAGTCTCTCAATTTGACCGATGCTCAAAAGCAACAGATGAAGGCGATCGCTGAAGATACTAAGACACAAATGAAGAACGTCTTGACTCCTGCTCAGCAACAACAAGTTGAGCAAATGAAACAACAACGCCAGTCAAATCGCAGCATGATGCGTCAAGGTACTCCTCGCTAGGAAACATAAAAGTGGCGGCGCTTCGCGCCGCCACTTTTATGTCCTACTCCCTTCCCGCTGTAAGGCATGGTAAAATATGAAATAAAAAGACAGTAAAAAAATGAACCAAAACGAAGCGCTTCTGAACAAGCCGTTAGATCTCAAAGATTGGCAGAAGCAGTTCAATCGACATCAACAAGAGTACCTAAGGCATCGATTGGAAGCAATCAAATTACTTTATGAAGGATATAG